>CAJXLH010000053.1 GCA_913055925.1 uncultured Maritalea sp.
TCGCGACTATGATTTCTCCGAACGTTCATTTGAGCAAATTGTAGAGATTTGTCAGAAGAACGTTCCGATAGTTGTACTCGATTTGCCGCATAGTTGGAACGGCTGGGTGCGTCATACGCTGACAACCGTTGATGAGATTGTTTTGGTTGCGGAACCGGATCTCGCAAACTTGCGCAACGCGAAAACAGTGTTGGATCGTTTGAAAGATCTGCGCCAAGGCGAATCTGAACCGATCTTGACGATTAACCGTGTCGGCGTGCCGAAACGGCCAGAAATCACGCCAAGCGAGTTTGCCGCATCAATTGACGTCGAGGACTTCTCGCAAATCCCATTTGATCCAGCAATCTTCGGTTCTGCAGCAAACAACGGTCAAATGATCGCTGAGGTGAATGCCTCACACAAAGTGAATGAGATTTTTGCGCATTTGTCACAAAAAACAACAGGCCGTCAGGACCATGTGGGTGCATCATCGCAAGGGATGTTGCCGGGTCTGTTGAAGAAGTTGAAGTTGGCTTAGGCCATAGGTTGAGTAAGGGTAGCCATGTTCGGTAAACGCACGAGTTTTGGTGGAAATACAAACGGGCAGGCCCCAAAGCCTGCGCCAGCTGCTGCGCCGCCAAAAGCCCCTGTTGAGGCGAACCGACAATCATCACCTCCACCCGCAGCGGCGTTGAAGCCACAAACACCTGCGCCAGAGCAGGAAATGCGTGTCGAGGGCGATGTCAAAGATCGGGGTGTTGACAGCGAATACTTCAAAACCAAATCTTCGGTTTTCAATGCGCTAATTGACTCCATCGATCTCAGCCAGTTGGCGACAATGGAAATTGAGGCCGCTCGCGAAGAAATTCGTGACATTGTTTCAGAAATTATCTCGCTTAAATCCATCGTGATGTCGATATCTGAGCAAGAGGATTTGCTCGAAGACATTTGTAACGATGTGCTTGGTTACGGCCCGCTGGAACCGCTTTTGGCGCGTGATGATATTGCCGATATCATGGTCAACGGCGCGGCAAAAACCTATATTGAGGTGAACGGTAAAGTCCGTCTTACCAATGTGCGCTTTCGTGACAACGCTCACTTGATGAATGTCTGTCAGCGTATTGTGAGTCAAGTTGGTCGTCGTGTCGATGAATCCAGCCCAATATGTGACGCGCGCTTGCCGGATGGCTCTCGTGTGAACGTGATTGGTCCTCCGTTGGCGATCGACGGCGCTTCACTGACTATTCGTAAGTTTAAAAAAGACAAACTTACGCTAGATCAGCTGGTTAAGTTTAACTCGATCTCGCCAGATGGTGCTCAAATCCTGCAAATTTTGGGTAAAGTTCGCGCCAACATCTTGATTTCTGGCGGTACGGGTTCAGGTAAGACAACGCTTTTGAACTGTTTGACCGCGTTTATTGAATCGGACGAGCGGATCATCACCTGCGAAGATAGCGCGGAACTTCAATTGCAGCAGCCACACGTTGTGCGGTTGGAAACACGTCCTCCTAACCTTGAAGGTGAAGGCGAAATTACCATGCGTGATTTGGTAAAGAACTGTCTGCGTATGCGCCCCGAACGCATCATCGTGGGTGAGGTGCGTGGACCAGAAGCATTTGATTTGCTGCAAGCCATGAACACTGGTCACGATGGCTCGATGGGCACCTTGCACGCTAACTCGCCGCGCGAAGCGCTTTCTCGTTTGGAATCTATGATCACGATGGGCGGCTATGCGCTGCCGTCACGTACCATCCGCGAAATGATTGTTTCTTCTGTGGACGTGATCGTGCAGGCGGCACGTTTGCGAGATGGTTCGCGTCGTATCACACACGTGTCCGAAGTAATGGGCATGGAAGGTGATGTTATCGTTACGCAGGATATCTTTATCTATGACATTGTTGGCGAGGATGCGAATGGCGACCTAATTGGGGTGCACAAATCTACCGGTATCACCAAGCCGAAATTTGCGGAGCGTGCACGCTATTACAATGAAGAGCTTAACCTTGTTGAAGCGCTAGAGCGCGCCAACACTGATACAATGGGAGCTGCGTAACATGCCTCCTTTGGTTATGATCATCCTTGGACTTGTAGCGGTGACTGCCATTGGCTTGGCTTTTGTGCCGGGCATCGCTGGTGGCGGACGCGCTGATAAGCGCATGAAAGCGCTGACTGCAGGTGAAAAGTCGAACGGTCGTGTCAAGCGCAACAACCCCGCTCGACAAAAAGAAAACCGTCGCAAATCGCTCCAAGATATTCTTGATGAGCAAAACGAGCAGAATAAGAAAAACAAGCGCGTTTCGATGAAAAAGCGCATTATGCGCGCAGGTATGACAATTGAAGTGGGCGCATTTTGGCGAAATGCAGCCATTTTTGGCGTGCTTGTTTTTGTTGTGACATGGTTGCTTGGCGTGCCACTTCTTTTCGCACTCGTATTTGGCGCCGCTGGGTCGTATGTGGCACCGATGTGGTACCTTTCTTCGCGCACGAAAAAGTTTCATGCAAAGTTTCTGGACGAGTTTCCAAATGCTGTGGAATCGATTGTTCGTGGTGTGCAGTCAGGTATGCCGCTCAATGAATCGATGAAACTTGTGGCAAGCGAAGCCAAAGAGCCCGTTAAAACTGAATTTACCCGCATCATTGAACAGCAATCAGTGGGCAAGAACATTGCTGAAGCCGTGCCGATCATGCTTGATCGGCTGCCGATTTCAGAAGTGAACTTCTTTGTTGTGGTGATCACAGTTCAACAAAAGTCAGGTGGTAACCTATCTGAAGCGCTCAGCAACTTGGCAACCGTTTTGCGGAACCGCAAAAAAATGAAAGCCAAAGTGAAAGCCGTATCGTCTGAGGCGAAAGCGTCAGCAGGCATCATTGGCGCCTTGCCTTTTGTTGTCACGATCTTGGTTTCGATTGTCAGCCCTTCTTATATGGTGCCACTATTTACGACACCTCTTGGCAACCTTTGGCTCGGTGTGGCTGCATTCATGATGACCACCGGCGTGTTGGTGATGCGCAAAATGATTCAATTTGATTACTAGCTTTTAGATCGCGATTGTTATGGATTTTGTCGGCTTAGTTACCAGTCCAGATTTTATTATTGCGGTTCTCGCTGCCGTGTCGGCTGCCGCCATCGTATTCACATTCGGCGTGCAGTTTACTGAAAAAAAGGACATGAAATCGCGCATCAAAAAGGTGGCGATTGAACGTGAACGCCTCCGTGTTGAAGAGATATCTCGCCTTCGCGGCGAGGACAAAACGCAGCGCCGTAAAACAGAAAATGCGGAAACCATCAAAAAAGTGGTTGATAGGTTTGATCTCAAAAAGGCATTTGCGGACGAAAACACAGCATTGAAACTGGCACGGGCTGGCTATCGTGGGCCATCTGCAATAACCACATTTGTGTTTTTGCGCTTTGTCGTGCCACTTGGTATGACGCTGTTTGCGCTGTTTTATCTGACCGTCATTTTCAACAAAGAAGCGCCCATCTTCCTCAACCTTAGTTACTCGCTAGGACTTGGAATTTTGTCTTCATATTTGCCCGTCATTTTGTTGCAGAACAAAACGACAAAAAGGCAACTATCCATTCGTCGCGCTTGGTCAGATGCGCTAGACCTTATTTTGCTATGTGTCGAAAGCGGTATGTCCATTGAACACGCTTTTCAAAAAGTGGCTCAGGAAATTGTTTCCCAAAGCCCAGAGCTTGGCGAAGAGCTGACGCTGACCAATGCCGAACTTTCATTCTTAGACCGCAGGGCACGTGCTTTCGAAAACCTTGCCAATCGGGTGCCTTTGGATGAAGTTAAGTCTGTCACGACAGCACTTATCCAGTCCGACAAATATGGTACGTCTGTTGGTCATTCGCTTCGAATTATGGCTGAAGAAGGCCGAGATATGCGGATGATGGCTGCTGAACAAAAGGCTGCCGCCTTGCCACCAAAGCTTACAGTGCCGCTTATTCTATTTTTCTTGCCAGTCTTGTTCATCATGATCATGGCACCAGCGCTGATGTCTGTTTTCAGCTCAAATGTGGCAGGATAGAAAAACGCCGCGAACTGGGTTTCAGTTTACGGCGCCTGTAAGCCTAGCTGCGGTTTGCTGATGCAAGCCCGCAGCTTATTTTTTACCTTTGATAAGTTCCCAACGATTTTGCTGGGTGAGCAATGCGCGGATATAAGCCATGTTGCTTTCGACATTTTCCGGCGTAAGCTCTTTTGCGTAAATGGCGCGCGCTTCATCAAACCGTCCCTGCAATCCAATAACCAAAGCTAGGTTTTGGCGGATTTTGCCCGTTGCGCCTGGCAGGGTTGTGGCCCGCTTCAGATTTTGCTCTGCCTGTTTCAAATCACCGGTCATCGCGTAGGACAAACCAAGATTTGCGTATAAAGACGCTTCGTTCGGCGCAGTGATCATGGCTTGACGATAAAGGTCGCGTGCTTCGGCATTGCGCCCCATTTGATCAAGAATGGCGCCTTTAACGCTTAGCGTATTCCAATGCGGCGCTTCAACTTTAATCGTTTGATCGACAATGTTCAGCGCCTGTGGGAACCGACCATTAGCCGCCAGCGCCTTTGCGAAGGCGAGCGCAATGTTACGGTCTTTAGGGTGGCGAACACGTGCTTCTTCCAAAACGGAAACGGCTTGGGCAGATTGACCCGCGGCGCGTAGAGCTGCCGCATAGTAAATGATTGTGCGTACGTCGCGTGGGTTCTTTTGAAACTTCACGCTCATATCTTGAACAGCGGCGTATTTTTGCGCCTGCGTCATGCCTGAAAAGTCAGGCGTACGAATATGATTTCCACCGCCGCGACTTGCCGCGCAAGCATTTAATGCAATTGCTGCAACGCCAACTAATGCGATATTTCGCGCAGTTTTGAGGATCGAATTATTCATCACACGCCTACAAGCACAAACAAATCAAGTGGCAAAATGCCTATGTTTTCAATAAATCATTAACCCTAACAGGGCGTTAAAAGGCAGGTACTAGAAGCAATTTGCAATCGTGAGAATTGCGCGCTAACTCTTATTATCCTGACCCAAGCCGATCGTTCGGCCAATCAACAACAAAGCGGGATAAAATGACCAAGACTATTGAGTGCGTTTGGCAAGATGAAGCAGATCAGCTTGCTAATTTGAGCGAGCAACAAAAAGCATGGCTGGAAGCCAATGGCTTTAAGGGTAGAGCCGGTGAGTTGGTGGCATTGCCAAATGCTGAAGGCAAAATTGAAAAATACGCATTTGGTCTAGGCGAGAAGGGAAAGTCTCACCCAATGGTCACGGGCCTCGCGGCTGCAAAGCTTAGCGACGGTGCCTTTGAGTTGAAGGGTGATTTTGTTGATCCAAACATCGCCGCTCTTGGTTTCCGGTTGGGCGGGTACAAATTCACGAACTTCAAAAAAAGCGAGCAGAAAGTTGAGCTGGCAGGCACCGAGGGTGCAGATGCACATGAAGTGGTACTGATGGCGGAAGCGGCCGAACTGGCGCGCGACTTAATCAATCGCCCTGCGAACGATCTGGGCCCCGACACCTATGAAAAGGTAATTCGTGATTTCGCGAAAAGTCATGGGGCGGATGTTCGCTCAATTGTGGGCGATGATCTGCTCACCCAAAACTTCCCAATGATCCACACCGTCGGGCGTGCATCTGCCCAAGCGCCGCGTTTGCTCGATTTCACTTGGGGCAATCAAGACGCGCCAAAGGTGACGTTGGTGGGTAAGGGCGTGATTTTTGATAGCGGTGGTTTGGATATCAAACCTGCCGCGAACATGCTTTTGATGAAAAAGGATATGGGCGGGTCAGCGAACATTCTTGGTTTGGCGCACGCGATCATGAGTGCAAAACTCAATGTGCGCCTTCGCGTTTTGATTCCCGTCGTCGAAAACGCGATTTCAGGATCCGCGTTCCGTCCAGGTGATATTCTGCCATCACGAGACGGCATGAGCGTCGAAATTGGAAACACGGACGCGGAAGGTCGTCTGATTTTGGCCGATGCAATCACGCTTGCTGACGAAGAATCTCCAGAAGTGATGATAGACATGGCAACGCTAACAGGTGCTGCGCGCGTGGCTGTCGGCACCGAGTTAGCAGCACTGTTCTCGAGTGACGATGAATTTGCAGCTTCAATGATGGCAGAAGGCTTGCCGTCAGCCGATCCATTGTGGCGCCTGCCGCTTTGGGACAATTACGATGAGCTTTTGGCCTCACCCGTGGCGGACGTCAATCACATTTCTCCCGGCGGATTTGGTGGTGCAATCACCGCGGCATTGTTCCTCCGCCGATTTGTGAAAAACACAAAGAACTGGAGCCATTTCGATATGATGGCCTGGGCAGACAAGCCGCGTCCTGGCCGTCCAGTTGGCGGCACGGAGCAAGGCCAACGTGCAGCTTATCTCGCTTTGAAAAAACGATTCGGCTAGTAGCCCTTTGAAACATCTACGAGGTGGCGGAGCTCTCCCGTCGCCTCATATCTATTTATCTGATCGGCAACGAGCTTAACGCCAGCATCCAACCCAGATATAGCGGCGATGTGCGGCGTGATATAGCAATTGTCGAGCGCCCACAAAGGGCTCTCAGCTGGCAAAGGCTCAACTTTGAAAACATCTAGGCTGGCCGCACCAAGCGTCCCGTCTTTCAATGCGACCGCAATCTCTTCTTCATTCTGATGACCGCCGCGCGCTGCATTTACAATGCAAGGACCTCCCGGAAGAGCATCGCGGCGCAATTTCTTGAATGTTTCTAAGCAAAGAATGTCTTCAGTCTCAGGTGTATATGGCAGCAGGCAGACCAAAATGTCAGTGCGCGCAAGAAATGCATCGAACTGATCAACACCCGAAAACTCAGTAATTCCGTCTATACCCTTTGGGCTGCGCGACCAACCTGCAACATTGTAGCCAAGCATCGCGAGCTTTTCAGCCGCGTCCTTACCCAGCTGCCCAAGGCCCATAATGCCGACATTTATGGTGCTGGCGCGCTCAGGATAATATTGGGACCAGTTTTTCTGCGCTTGATCACGTTTGTAGCGGGTGGCTTGCCGATGATGCATGGTAACATTGGCGACTACATAATCCGTCATGCATTGCGTAAGCTCATCATCCACAAAACGTACGATTGGAATGTTCTTCGGCAGGCGCGGGTGTTTAACAATGCCATCGACGCCAGCACCGAGCGAAAAGATCACCTCAAGATTATCGAGGCCATTAAAAGCATCATCTTCTGGCTTCCACACATAGATGTATTTGATCTCTTGCGGATCGAAGTGGTCTTGTCGAGTAACGATCTTGTGGTTTGGCAAGGCTTGGCGAAATGCTGCCGCCCATTCTTGTTCATTAACGTCGGACAAGTGCATCAACATCGTCATGGTCGGCCACCTCACACAAAAAAAGACCGCACCTTTATGGCACGGCCTTTTTCATTCAACTAGTCAGTTTGCCGATTATTCGGTCGGGAAAGCCACCGGGCTTGCTGACAATGTTTGTAGATATGCAAGCAAGTCTGCACGATCTGTTTCTTTCTTCAGACCCGCAAAGCTCATTTTTGTGCCTGGCGCATAATCTTTTGGCTTGAGCAAGAACGCGTTCAAGTCTTCATACGTCCAAGTGCGGCCTTCGCTCTTATACTGATTGAAGATGTCTGAGTAAGCAAAGCCATCAACAGCTGCCAATTCACGACCAACGATGTCGTAAAGCGCTGGACCAACTTTGTTTGCGCCACCTTCTTCAAATGTATGACAAGCAGTACATTTTTTCAGGACCTTTTCGCCTTTTGAGGCGTCTGCGCTAGCAAGCAATGTTGCGAGCGGCACGGCTACTTCTTCTGTTGTCTCGCTGTCGTCACCCTGAGCTTCCTCAGCGCCAGCAAGCGTATATCCGCCGCCTTTGCCGCCTTCAGTGTGATAAAGCGCTTCAGCCAAGAACCCAACGCTCATAATAAACAACAAGGTGCCCAATACGGCGCCAAAAATCTTTTGCAGGTCAATCCAGTTCATCTTCTGCCTTCTCCAAGCCGTCGCCCCATTCCGGCGGTGCATTCGCGATGTCCAAATATGTGTATTCAGACCAAATCGATTCTTGCAACCCTAACGCAAAAACCCTCATCCGCGCGCGGACCTTATATATTAGGCGCTATGGGTGCAATAGGCTTCCGCAAAAATGCGACATTTCCGCCTATCTGGCCTCGTTCTACGCGCCAAACTTTAAGAGATTGACTCTTTATTTTGCCTTGTTGATAGTGCGCTGCGAATTTTCCAGTGGTTTTAAAGGCATAGTGATGGTCAAGGTAGCATTTCAAGGCGAGCAAGGGGCATTTGGACACGCGGCAGTGCGCGCGGTTTTTCCAAACGATGAAGCGATTCCCTGCGTGACTTTTGAAAACACCATTGCAGCGGTTCAGAGCGGCGAGGCCGACTATGCCATGGTGCCGGTGGAAAACTCGCTTTATGGGCGGATAACAGATATCCACCATTTGTTGCCGGAAAGTGGCCTGAAAATCATTGGTGAATATTATCACCGCGTGAATATGTGCCTTTTGGGAGTCAAAGGCACAAAGCTTGAAGATATCAAAGAAGTACAAAGCCTCTCGGTTGCGCTCGGCCAGTGCCGAAAGTTTATCCGTGACCATAGTCTTGAAGCCATCAATGCGGTGGATACTGCAGGGTCAGCACGTGAAGTCGCAGAACTTGGCGATCCAAAACGCGCCGCAATCGCTTCAAAGCTAGCAGGTGAAATTTACGGCCTAGATTTGATTGAAGAAGACATCGAAGACGAGGACCACAACACCACGCGTTTTTTGGTAATGTCACGCGAAATGCTTGATTTGCCAGCAGGTACAGGTGATGTGAAAACGACGTTTGTTTTCCGTGTGCGCAACGTGCCCGCCGCTTTGTATAAAGCAATGGGCGGTTTCGCCACCAACGGCATCAATATGACAAAGCTTGAAAGCTACATGGTCGACGGCAACTTCACTGCAACTCAGTTTTACTCTGATATTGAAGGCCACCCTGAGGACCAGAATGTAAAGTTCGCGATGGAGGAATTGGCATTCTTCACCGATTACATCAATGTGCTCGGCGTTTACCCGAACAAAAAGAGCTATGATGCGAGCGGCAACGAAGTTGAAGGCGAATAGCACCAACAACCCGTTTACCCCTTGCATCTTTCGATAAGATCACCGATATAGACGCTCGGGAGGTTGGCGCGGACGAACCGCTCGCCAACTGGGTCAGGTCCGGAAGGAAGCAGCCCTAACGAGTTAGGAACGGGTCGTTGCCAGCCTCCTTTATTTATTTTGCACTGATCATCAGAATCGGTGTGAAATAACGCTTCCAAATCTCTTACAGCATGAGCGGGGCACACATTGGCGGACAAACAGGAATCATATCTGGTATTGGCCCGCAAATACCGCCCTGAAAGCTTCACAAGTTTCATCGGCCAAGAAGCGATGGTACAGACGCTCAGAAATGCGTTTGAATCCAATCGTATTGCGCACGCTTTTATGCTCACAGGTGTTCGTGGCGTGGGCAAAACGACAACGGCGCGCATTCTGGCGAGGGCTTTGAACTTCGAAGATGATAGCGGGCCACATCCATCGCTCGATTTGGATGTCGAAGGTAAGCATTGCCGCGCGATCATTGAAAGCCGCCACGTTGATGTGGTGGAAATGGATGCGGCATCACACACCGGTATCGATGATATCCGCGAGATCATCGATAGCGTGCGATATGGCCCGGTGTCGGCACCTTATAAAGTCTTTATCATCGACGAAGTGCATATGCTTTCAAAGGCTGCGTTCAATGGCCTTTTGAAGACGCTTGAAGAGCCGCCGCCATATGTAAAGTTTATCTTTGCGACAACCGAAATTCGCAAAGTACCTGTCACCATTCTGTCCCGCTGTCAGCGCTTTGATTTGCGCCGGATCAACCCTGAAACCCTTCAGGAATATCTCGGCGGCATATTGGAAAAAGAAGGCATTTCTTGCGAGCTGGACGCTTTGCAATTGATCATCCGTGCGGGCGAGGGGTCTGTTCGCGATAGTTTATCATTGCTTGATCAAGCGATTGCGCACTCAGGCGGCGACATCAAAGCAGACACTGTTCGCTCTATGCTCGGTCTTGCGGATCGTGCACTAACGCTGGACCTGTTCGAAACGCTAATGAGCGGCGACGCGGCTGGTGCGCTGGAACAATTGCGTTCGCAATATGATGCCGGTGCGGATGCCGCGACAATCGTAACGGATTTGGCGGCCACGACGCATTTGGTCACGCGCTTGAAAGTGGTGCCGGGTGCGGAGAAAGATCCCGTGTTGACGCCAGACGAGCGCACGCGCGGCAAGGAAATGGCGCAAAAGCTGAACGTCAAAACCTTGTCACGCACATGGCAAATCCTCAACAAGGGTATCGGTGAAATCAACAATGCGCACGATGATGTGCAAGCCGCTGAAATGGTATTGATCCGGTTGGCCTATGCCGCCGACCTGCCGTCGCCGGATGAGTTGATCAAAAAACTTGATAGCCTGCCCACAGGAGCGGCTGCGCCAGTGGCACCGCCACCTGTCAGACCGTCTGGTGGAGGCGGAGGCGGGGCGATGCGCGCAACTGCTGCGCCTATGGAAGCTGTAAGCGTCAATCACGCACCGCAGCCTGCACAAAATGCAGAGCCGAAAATGGCGGTCAATTCGTTTGAGGAATTGGTTGCCTTGTGCGGCGAGAAACGTGAGCTGGTGCTAAAGCATGCGCTTGAAAGCCAAGTGAGCCCAATCTCGTTCGCGAACGGACGCATGGAAATAGCGCTTACGCCAGACGGCGATCCGAACATCGCGCAAGAGCTATCGCGTCGCTTGAAAGAATGGACCAATAATTCTTGGTTCATTACCATTTCAAAGCAAAAAGCGACGGATACTATCCGTCAACAACGTGACCGAGAAGCGCAAGAGAAGCTCGACAAAGCAATGGAAGACCCTTCCGTGAAGGCAATCCTCAATGCGTTTCCAGGTGCGCGCTTGGTCAACGAAAAATCACTATTGGAAGACGATCTGTCAGCGCCGCAATGGCTGGATGACGGCGAAAAAGACGAAGGAATCGACGAATGAAAGACCTAATGGGCATGATGAAAAAAGCTCAGGAAATGCAAGCCAAAATGGGCGAGATGCAGGCTGAGCTTGAAAGTGCTGAAGTTGAGGGTAGCTCTGGTGCTGGCATGGTAACCGTTACGCTTTCCGGCAAAGGCGACATGAAAAGCGTTAAAATTGACCCTTCTTTGCTTAAGGAAGAAGAAGCGGAGATCCTCGAAGATTTGCTGATTGCTGCGCATGCTGACGCGCGCGGCAAAGCTGAAACAATGAGCCAAGAAAAAATGCAGGAAATGACGGCGGGATTGCCGATCCCTCCAGGCATGAAGATGCCGTTCTAGGTCACTCTTAAAGCAATGAGCACGCAAAGCGGCGGTCCAGAAATTGAACAGCTCATCCAGCTGTTGGCGCGGTTGCCCGGCTTGGGACCGCGCTCAGCGCGTCGTGCCGTTTTGCATCTCATCAAGAAAAAAGAAAACTTGATGATCCCGCTTTCTGCGGCGCTCGACCGCGCTGTGGAAACAGTGGTGACCTGCAAAGAATGCGGCAATGTCGACACCCAGTCGCCATGTTATATTTGTACAGACCAGCGCCGTATCGATACCGGTTTGCTTATTGTTGTGGAAGATGTTGCGGATTTATGGGCACTGGAACGTGCGGGGGCGAACAAGTCGCTTTATCACGTGCTTGGTGGCACGCTTTCACCGCTCGATGGTGTCGGACCCGAAGATCTAAACATTGCAACGCTCATAGAACGTGTCGAGCGTGGCAACATCACTGAAGTCGTTTTGGCCGTCAACGCGACCGTAGATGGACAAACTACCGCGCACTACGTCACGGATCGACTTGAGGGCACCCACGTCAAA
>CAJXLH010000054.1 GCA_913055925.1 uncultured Maritalea sp.
TAGCCAACCTTCTTGCAACACATCCTCGGCATCGGCGATGCTGCTCAACATGCGATAAGCAATTGCAAACAACCGTTTACGTTCGCGTTCGAAAATCTCTTGATGCTGGCTCACATGCTTACTCCGCTGGTGCTCTCACCTTAGACGAAACTGACTGGTAAATCGTGACAAAATATTTGTTCGGGCAATCTGTCACAAAAACATTTGCCGTCTCGTCTTAGGGGCAAACAGATGGAGTTTTTCATGATTACTGGATTGAGATGGGTGTTTGCGGCCTGGTTTGCCTTTTTGGCCGTGGCGATGTTTTTCGTGCCGAAGCTTTGGTATCAATCAACGCCCGGCGTACCTGAAATGGGGCCGTTCAATATGCATTTTGTAATGGATATTGGCTTGGTGTTTTTTGTCAGTGCCGTTTGCCTCGGCTACGGCGCGTTATCGAAAAATCAAACTGCAATGATATGTGGCGCGCTTTGGCCGGCGCTACACGCAACATTTCACATCTATATTTGGTTCGATCGCGGGATGCCGTTTGATCTGATCGCGGCAAGCAATCTGTTCGGTATTCAACTGCCGGCTTGGGGTGCCCTTTATTTGGCGCAGTTGGACGGACGAAGAGGATAGAAAATGCTGAAATCAATTTTGCACAAAAGCACTTCTGATTTTGAAGAACAGTATGGGTATGACGCGCAATATATGCACGATATCATTGATGCGAATACGGCTGCCGGTTTTCGGCTCGGGCTTTTACCATTGCTGAGCCAATATCGCGGGCCAAAACACGGTCATGACGTGTGGGCTGGTGCCGCTCTCGCCTCAACTTTGGATGGCGATTGTGGATCATGCGCACAGCTGATCATTGATCAGTCCATCGAGCTGGGTGTTTCAGCGGCGCATCTGGAGCAATGTGCAAAAGGTAGTGCCGACACGGAAACGGGGTGTGGACTTGGCTTTTTGTTTGCGCAGTCTGCGATTTCGGGTGGTCCTTCGACAAAAGAATTGCGCGCAGAAATTGTTCGTCGGTTTGGTGAAGAAACGGCCGTTGCCGCCAGCTTTGCGGCAGCGTGTTCACGCATCTATCCGGTGTTGAAGCGGGCAACGGGCAATGGTGACGCTTGTGAGATTTTGCGGTTTGCGCCTGCCAGATAAGCGATTGATGTAAAACATTTGCGCCCCTGCCAATTTGGGTTAATCTGATGTTAGCCAAGGGAGGGGCGTATGACAGATCAAGGGCTAGAAGCCTATCAACCGCCAAAATTGCCGGACGTCAAAAAGATCAGTTTTGACGATGTGCGTGGTGCGTTACGTGCAGGATGGGCAGATTTCAAGAAAGCGCCGATGCTTGGCATCATCTTTGGCGGATTTTACGCGCTGGGTGGCATTGCGATTTGGGCGGGCCTGATGATCTATCAAATGCCATGGATGATTATTCCGTTGGCAATTGGCTTTCCGCTGATCGGTCCGTTTGTTGCTGTTGGGCTTTATGAAGTCAGTCGGCGGTTGATTGCTGGCAAGCCCTTGGTGTGGCGCGAGATTTTTCTTGTAATGCTGGGGCAGCGCGAGCGGCAATTGGGCTGGATGGCTTTTGTTTTGTTGTTCATATTTTGGATGTGGATCTATCAAGTTCGCATGTTAATGGCGATTTTTTTGGGCTTTATGAGCTTTTCCACCATCACGGATTTTCTTGTCGTCGTAACGACCACACCTCAAGGGTTGGGGTTCTTACTGGTCGGGACGATGGTTGGTGGCCTTTTTGCCTTTTTGCTTTTTTCAGCGACTGTGGTGGCGATGCCATTGTTGATGGAACGCGACATTGATTTTGTTTCAGCAATCGTTTTGAGTTTTAAAGCGGTTCGCGAAAACTTTGTCCCGATGATTGGCTTTGCCTTGATCGTGGGCGGCTTAACGTTGGTCTCCATGATCCCGGCATTTTTGGGATTGATCATCGTTCTGCCACTGCTCGGGCATACGACCTGGCATTTATATTTGCGACTGATCGCGCAGGACTAAGGTTGCGCTAGCCGAAGAATCCGCGACGCAGAATGTTTAGGCCCGCAATAACCAAGACGATCAAAGTGATCTGCTTGAAGCGGGCTTGATCTAACTTGTCTTGGATTTGGAACCCGATCCACATGCCGATCAAGGCGATGGGCAGCAATAGAAAAGATAATGGCATGGTGTAGGCGTTCAAAATGCCCGATTGAATGTGGGCACCCAAAATCGTGAATGAGCCAACGCCAAAGACGACCCCTTGCACGATCACCTGTTTTGCCTTTGGCGTGTTGATCGCCAGCAGATAGAGAACTGTTGTCGGTCCCCAAGTGCCGGCCAGTCCGCCGAGAGCACCTGAGATCGTGGCGATGACCCATTCGGCCCAGCCGCGATGTTTCTCAGAAATCGTAAAGCTCACGCCAACTAATTGAATGGCCGCGAGCGCCACCACCGGCACGCCCAAAACAAAGTAGAATATCTTTGAAGGGATGTGCGGCACAAGCTGAGCGAAGGTGAAGATCATTATGCAGACAATCAGAACGTATCGCCAATGGTCCTTTATGGCGTCTAGTGCCGGCGCAACGCCTTGTCGAAAGGTTTGTAAAAGATTGCTCACCACAATGGGGATGATGATGGCCGCAAGAGCATGTTTTGGGTCGATCAAAGAGCTCAACCCGGAAATAATGATGAGCGGCATAGCAAAACCCACCGCACCTTTAATAATCCCGGAAACAAGCGCGATCAAAAGCGCAAGTATCAATGTTGTTGTGGTGAGATCCGCAACAAGGCCAAGCATAGCAGTTCCAGTTGGTTTTGGCGCGTACGCGCAGGGGCAGTTGAAAGGCTATTTAGCATGATGAATGTTCCAAGTCACACCTAACCTTTTTGCGTGTTGAATAAAAAAGAGCTGCAACTTTGGGTTGCAGCTCTTTCCATCATTTATTCGAAAAGTTCAGCTTCGGGCCGCTCATGTAAGCGTTTGCCCCGAAAGGAGATCGGTTCAGCGATGCGCTGGCGTCGCTCCTCGCACCTCATTTCCAAAGCCTCTACTTTCACGTGAATAATGATTAGACATTGGATCACCTCCTTCCAGCTGTTTCGGTTGATCAGAATCTTGCGCTCCAAAATCAAAACCGTCAAGAACATTTTCTATTGATTGTAAAAAACAACTATTGTATATAGCAATTATTATGATGAACTTTGAAATGATTAGCTTGCATTGGGTGAATCGCCTTAGCTTTGTTGTTCGACGCGAATTGGGCGACCGATTTAAGGCGCAGGGATACAATGTGAGTGCCGAGGAATGGGCCGTTTTGCTGCTGCTTTGGCAGGAAGAAGGCATGGCACCGAGTGAAATTGCAGAGCGGACCGTGCGGGATCGAACCACCATCACGCGGTTCCTTGATGGCATGGAGAGAAAGGATTTGCTCCAGCGTGAGCAGGATCCAAAGGATCGGCGGCGGTCGCGCGTTTTGTTGACCGAGAACGGACGGTCTTTGAAAGAACCACTGACTGCGATCGCAGGTGCGCTTATCGGTGAAGCGCAAGATGGATTATGTGCGGAAGAAACCAAGCAGCTTGTAGGGCTGCTCAAAAAAATGACCAAAAATTTGCTGAAATAGGAGCGAAAAATGGCTGACTACAACTATGATGAGTTTTCAACTGGCGACTACAATCTGAACCAGTTTCATGGACCAGATGTGGGGACTAAGGCGCCGAATTTTGCTCTGAAAACCCCGCTAGGTGATGAGGCAAACCTTTTGGATTTTGATGGTGATTTCTTGGTGCTCGAATTGGGTTCAATCACATGCCCTTTGTTTCAGGGGCGTCGGGAACCAATGAGCGACCTGGTGAAGAAATACTCTAATGTGAGTTTTGCCGTCTTATATGTGCGAGAAGCGCATCCGGGAAAGTCGATTGGCGGGCATAAGGACTATGAGGACAAACGCGGTCGGGCGCACCAATTGCTGACAGACGGCGAAGGGCGAAGGATATTGGTGGATGACTTTGAAGGCACCGCACACAGCGCCTATGGCTCTTATCCGAACGCTGTCTTCATCATCAACAAGAAGGGTTGCGTGTTATTCCGTGCTGACTGGAATAACCCAAATGCGACAAAGCAAGCGCTTGGCAATGTGGTGAAAGGCAAACCGGCCAATACCAAGAGTTACTTCAAGCCTGTGCGCCCAGATATCGCGATTAAGACGCTTAAAATGAGCGGCGAGGGGTCGGTTGTTGATTTCTTCAAAGGTCTCCCAATTCTAATTTGGAAGAACCTTATTCGCCGCAACTTCTTGTTGTTTTTCAATCGCGAGAAATATGTGCGTCCTGACGCAAATTGCTAGCGGAACTGGCTCGCCGATTTATTCGGCGGGCCAGTTTTCAATCACCTCAACAAAACGGGTGAGCCAGCTATTTGTTTGATGGCCATCGATAACACGATGGTCAATCGACAAAGATACAAAAGCTTTCGGGCGAATTTGAATCGTGTCGTGTCCGTCAACTTCGATAACAGACACGCGCTTTTCAAGTTTGCCGATCCCAAGAATTGCAGACTGTGGCTGATTGATGATAATTGGCGTTGCAACAAGTGAACCTGAAACGCCATGGTTTGATATCGTGAAGGTGCCACCTTGAGTATCTTGCGGTTTTAGCTTTCGGTCACGCGCGCGCGCGGTTAGATCTTGTAGCTGCTCCGCAATACCGCGCAACGAAAGGCTTTGCGCTTTTTTGACCACAGGCACAATCAGGCCGTCATCACCCAATGCCGTGCCAACACCAATATTGACGTCGCCAAACATCTCAATGAAATCATCATGCCAACGGCTATTGATTTGCGGGGCAACCTTCATGGCTTCAACTGCAGCAGCAAGGAAATAAGCTGTGAAGGTTAGGTTCACACCTTGCTGTTTCAGCGCGTTTTTGTGCGCATTGCGGTGTTTGATGATCGCTGAAAAGTCAGCTTCAAAAACCGCGGTTACGTGTGGTGCAGTTGATAGTGATTGGCTCATATGCGAGGCGATAGAGCGCCGCATTGGCGTATGTGGCACTTTTGTCGATGTGCCTGAAACGGGTGCATGCGCAGCGGGCGTTGGTGCCAATGGAGCGGGCTTTGATCTTAGTGTTTTAACAAAAGCAAGTGCATCCGCCTTGGTGATCCGCCCATTTTTCCCTGTGCCAATAATCGCATCGCCCGACGTGCCTGCTTCGGCAAGAATTCGACGTACCGCCGGTGAGTGGCGGTGTTCCATACCGGATTGAGAATCCACCGGAGTTGATGGCATCGGCGCTGCTGTTTTTACAGGTTCAGAAGCGGCCTCTACTGGCTGGGCCGCGTCTTCAGGCGCCAAAGTGTCGAGCTTGCCCAATAGCGCGCCCGGAGGTGCTTCGGCGTCTGATTGGAGTGAAATCTCCTTGAGAATGCCGCTTTGTGGCGCGGGCACTTCAACAGCCACCTTGTCGGTTTCCAACTCAACTAACGGGTCGCCTTCGGCAACTTGGTCGCCGACAGAAACAAACCAGTTTCGAACAACGCCCGTTGTACCTTCTTGTTCAATTGGCACCAAAATATCGATCAAATCGCTCATTGGTTTAGAACTCCAGCAATTGATCAAGTTTTTGGCTGATCGCATCAACGGATGGCACCGCCCCGTTGAGCAGCACTGCATTGTGCGGGCTCGGGATGTCAGGCATTGTTAGGCGTGACACAGGCGCATCCAAATCGAGGAATACTTCGTCTGCAATTTTCGCGGCAATTTCTGCGCCGAAACCGGCGGTTGAATTGTCTTCATGCACAATGAGGCAGCGGCCAGTTTTGGAAACTGAAGACAGCACCATTTCTTGGTCCCATGGGATCAATGTGCGCAGGTCAATCACGTCGCAATCTTTGCCCTTTGCCGCTTCTTCACAGCGTTGGACCATGGCGCCCCAAGCCACAAGCGTTGCGCGTTCTCCATTTGCAATCTTTTTGGCTTTGCCAAATGGCAAGGCAAAATCATCGCCAGGATAAGGGCGGCGAGCCCATGGGTCATCCAGTTGAGCGCGATGTTCGAAAAAGACCACGGGATCGTTGCCACGCAAGGAGGTGCGCAACAGGCCAACCGCGTCTTCGGTGTTGGAAGGGAACGCAAGTTTCCACCCGATAGAGTGGGCGAATTGCACTTCGTTGGTCTGGCTGTGCCATGGGTCGCCGCATTTGAAAAAGCCGCCGGGCATACGTAGAACGATTGGCGAGGCAAACTGATTGTTTGTCCGCCAGCGTACGGTGCCGCAATCATTGATCTGCTCGGTGGCTGGGTCCGCATATTTGCGGAACTGAATTTCTGGAACTGGTACGAGGCCAGCCATCGCCATGCCAACGGCGCGGCCAACAATGCCCTCTTCATTGAGGCTCGTGTCAAAAACCCGATCAAAGCCGAATTTTTCCTGAAGGCCAAGTGTAACGGCGTGAACGCCGCCTTTGGGGCCAATGTCTTCACCGAACAAGGTCACACGGTCATTGATTTCCATTTCGTGCTCTAGCGTGCGACGAATGGCGGTGACCATATTGATGCGGTTCTTACTCTCCGGGTTTGGCGTGTCGGACGAGGCGGGTGGCCTGTAACCTTCCGCCCACTGGCCACCAATTTTTTGCATTTTGCCTTCTTCAAAGAAGACATCGGTTGCCACTGTCTCAGGCTTGGCCACCGGCAAGGAATCTGCTGTTTCAATAGCCGAGCGAACGCGGTTTTCTACCTCTGATTTAAGATTTGCCCACTCATCTTCGGAAAGAATGGCGGGTACCACATGCTCTTTCAATTTGGGTAGCGGGTCGCGTTCCCATTCGCTTTCAACAAACTCTTCTGATTTGTAGGTTTGAGTATCTTGGAACGAGTGGCCTTGAAGGCGCGGCACGCGCAAACGCAATAGGGCGGGGCCATTTCGGTCACGCACAAAGTTTACCGCTTGCTTGACGAGCGTAGAGGCCTCTTCTGGATCGGTGCCATCGCCGTCCCAAATTTTTAAGCCATCAAAGGAAGCCAAATTGGCTGCAATATTGCCGCCTGGGGTTTGGAATGTGGATGGTACTGAAATGCCATATTGGTTGTCTTCAATGTAGAATAGCACCGGAAGTTTTTGCGTTGTGGCAATGGTTAGTGCCGCCCAAAACCCGTTGGTGGCAACCGAACCATCTCCGCCTAGGCACACGGCAATAGCTCGTTTTGCGCTTTCCTCTTTCATCACTTTGGCGCGATATTCAATGGCTTGCGCCCAGCCGGCTGTCGGCGAATATTGTGTGCCGACGCCGCCGCACATCGGTAGGGCTTTGGGCCCATTTTGATTTGGGTAGTTGAAGACAACGCCGATATCGCGTCCATCTGAGTAGCCACCCTCGCGGGCCATGGCCGAACCAATTGCATGGACAAGGTCCACGCCGAGACCGAGCAGAAGTGGGCGCGAACGGTAGTAACCGCAAACCGCATCAAGCGGGTCATCAAGCTGCTGTGACAGCAACACTTGCGCCATATCGTGGCCGCGCGCAGAGAATTGATAAAGCACTTTTTTGGCCGGAACCAGCTCGGTTTCTTCCAAATGATCGATCATGCGTGAGGTGAGCACGGTCTCGACAACCGTTTTCCAATCCACATTTGGATCGATATTTGACTGAATAGGCGTGTCTATACGCTGCGCGGTGGCCATAGCGCCAATCTCCCTACCATTTCCTCATTCGCGGCGCTTGAAACAAGATTTCATATCACGCGCGATATCTCCCATTGGGTTTCAGGATAGTGAGTATTGGTGGACAGATTGGTCAAAATTGCCTAGATATTAGGAGAATATGAAACAAACTGGGTTTTGTTTGTCCAAAATTTGAAAGGATCTTTCACATGACGGTCTTAGATCGCAAGGATGTGGAATTGCTCAATCTGCTGCAGGAAGACGCCAGATTGGCAAACGCGCAGCTGGCTGAGAAAGCAAACATGTCTGCCTCTTCATGTTGGCGAAAGGTCAAATCGCTTGAGGACGCAGGGGTAATTCGCCGCTACGCGGCAGTAGTGGAACCCAAAAAGATGGGCCTTAATTTTGAAGCGATTGTACATGTGAACTTGGATCGGCACAACAAAGATGCTGTGGAGGCGCTATCAGCACTATTGAAGCGCTGCCCGGAGGTGGTGGAGTGCTTTGCGACAACTGGTGACTCTGACTATCACTTGCGGGTGATTTGTGCCGATATCGAAGCTTATAACCGCTTTATGGAAACAACGTTGTTTAACAATCCCAGTGTGCGGGCCATGCATACGAACGTGGTCTTAAAACGCATCAAAGCCGACGCACCCGTAGTTGCAACGACTCAATAAAAGGGAGATGCGGCCGCCGCCGAGGGTGCAGCGACGGCCACAGGGCAACCAACGGTCAAGCAGCGTTGATTGATTTTTCTCTTGGTTCTTGGTGCGTGCTGTCGATCTCAAATATATCGACGATGTGATCTAGTTCTGCGGCCTGCGCTTCAGTGTTTTCGATGGCGGCGTTTGTTTCTTCCACCAACGCGGCGTTGTGCTGCGTCATTTCGTTCATTTGACGGACGGCGGCACCCACTTCATCAATTGAGTGAGATTGCTCACGGCTGGCATTGTAAATGTCGGCCATCAGTTCAGCGTTTTCATGAACTGCGGCCAACATTGTTTCCAGTTTTTCAGAAGCGCTTGCCACGAGTTTCGCGCCGTCGGACACTTCTCGGCCGCTCTGCTCGATTAGGGCTTTCACCTCTGATGATGCTTCGGCTGCACTTTGCGCGAGGCGCCGCACTTCCACAGCCACAACGGCAAAGCCTTTGCCCGCTTCGCCAGCCCGTGCTGCTTCAACCGATGCGTTAAGGGCCAACAAGTTGGTTTGGAAGGCAATATCGTCAATCAATCCAATAATGTTTGAAATTTTTTCCGACGAAGCAGAGATGCGATCCATAGCCGAATTGGCTTCAGCCATGCCCTGTCCGCCTTCTGCGGCAAGTGATGCGGCGACTTTGGTCTTTTCGGTAGCGTTTTCAGCCTTCTTCGCATTGGCGCTAACGGTGTCCGCCAATTGCTCCATTGAAGCTGTTGTTTCTTCAATGGTTGCGGCTTGTCGGGTTGTGCGCTGCCCCAGATCATTTGCACCGGCCAAAATCTCACCGGTTGCCGTTTTTAAGCCGCCAGACGTCTTGCGTAGTCTCGATACAATTTCGATAAGCCGATCGCCGACCTGATTGGTGTTCAATTTAAGATTGGCAAATGCGCCTTGATAGTCGCCTTGCACGCGCTCAGTCAGATTTGCGTTGGCGAGGGCTGCAAGCACTTTTTCTGTTTCGCCAATGCCACGATCAACCGTATCGACAAGTTGATTGATGCCTTCAGCCAGATGGTTCAAGGCTTCGTCCGGAAATTCTTGATCTACGCGCTTGGAAAAGTCACCTTTCACCGCGGCGTTCACGACGGTACCAAAGGCTTGTTGCAGTGACTGCATCATTTGGGCGCGATCTTGAGCGCGCCGCTGTGATGCGTCCTGCAGTTCGGTCGACATGTCCTTAAGCGCAAGCCCGTTTTTGCGGAAACTCTCAACGGCGCGGGCCATGTCACCGATTTCATTTTTGTTCTCGGTGTATGGCACTTCCGCAGCAGATGGATTGTTTTCAACTTCCGCCATTGTTTCGGCAAGTCGGTTTAACGGCCTGATTAGTCGCTTGGCAAGGAAATAGACAGCAATGCCCATGCCCGCGAATACTGCAGCGCTGGTGATCGCGAGAAGCAACAATGTGTTTGTGGCAATTGTATCAATTGGCGCGCTCGCCACGCCGACATATATCACGGCGCCGGGTTGGTCCTGTTTGTCGAACAAAGGAAGGTAAACGCCGTAATAGCTTGTGCCATGCAGCACTTCTTTGGCGTAGTGAGATTGACCATCCACCATGGTTTTTTTAAAAATGATGTTGTCTTTGGCAATCACTTCGCCAACCGCGCGGTTTCCTTCTTCATCAACAACAACGCTTGAAGTGGAAGTGACCAGCTCGCCAGTATCTTTATCGACTTTATAATAGGCTGCTTGTTGACCGGTGGAAGCGGTTATCTGGTCAATCAAAATATTGTTGAAGAATTTTGGGATCTTGCTGGTTTTGATCTTCGATACTTCATTGTTTTCACTCATCTCAAGGCTAACGCCTGGCGTGCTTTTGGTGAAAAGATTTGTCGTGATCCGAAGGTTCGCTTCGAGCTGTGTGCGCGCAGAGTCGCTGACCCCATTTGCGATATTTATATAGACAACACCGATTGCCAAAATCAGCGCGATTGCAACACTGCCGATTGTTAGGGCGACGATGGATGTTGAGAATTTAAATGAGCCAAAAGGCGATTTTGATTTTGCCATGTTCCCCTCCCGAACACGAATGCGCATACTGATCGCGCAAGCATCAAGACCCTAGCGGAATGTAGTTAATGATATGTAATCGATTGCATTTAGGTGCATTGTGGGTGATTTTACATTGATGTTTCAGTGGCTTATGGGGTTTATGTTTGGTGGCTTTTCAGCGTGTAGTGTCGAATAAATGTCTCAATTTTGCTCAAATGGACCGGAACAGTTCTCTAGTGAGCGATTGAGTTTGTTTTTGTTCTTTGTTGAATCAAGGGCGAACTTCATTATGTTTGCGACCGCCTTAAACTTTTGCCTTACGGTAGGGTTTCCAAGGTGAGTTCTTTGGTCGTAAATGGTCTCATCGTTTAAAGTGGCGACAATATTTCGGTTCATCAAATTGCTCATTATGTAGCTGGCATAGGTCTCAGCAAAATCCTCATACCGGGTACACGACGCATAGTAAGAAACGTGAGCACTCTTTTGAAGTTTTGATAAGAGCGTATGGTTTTGATGTGGCGTGATGTATTGGTCGCAGTAAGCTTCACCTGAAGCGTTGGCAAATGGCAACGTTGTGGGTTGCGTTGGAGCGCTGATGCATTTGAAAGGATCATGCCGCAAATCAGCCTGAACCAAATGACCGACTTCATGATAAATACTGCGTGCCAGTGTATAGTTTAAACCGACTTGAAAGTCGCTGTCGCTTGTAAATTTGACTTTGATCTTTTCCCGATTTGGGATGCTGAAGCTACCAGTTTCTGTCGGGTACCAAGTCAGATAGGCGTGCGCCGGTCGTTCAAATGGAACGCCAACGTTGAACCAATCAAACATGTTTATTCCAATAACTTTGTAGTTTGTGAATGCGCCCATCCAAGGTTCTATGCCATTTGACGGGTAGTTCACCGAGATCGCTCCAATATCACAAAGCTTTTGTTGGACCTGATCCGGAGAGTGCTCAAAAATGGCGAGAAGTTTACTCTCGAGAACGTCGAAACGGCTCTCGCTTAGATTGCATTCGGCAACTCCGTGGCGATCAACAAAACAAAGCTTTTCGCGCAGTTTATGTCCGCACGTTGCCACAAACGCGTTTTCAGGAGATTTTGGTTTAGCTGCGAACCAAACGACAGCGGCAACCAACAAAAAGACCAATGATGTGCCAACTACGTATGGCTTTGCTTTCAGCATGGGGAAGTGATGCTTAGTTACGCGTCAGCGAGCCGGAACATGAAAGATAGTCACTCTGGAAGGTCCCAAAGCTTGTTTGGCTGCCATCAATAGCAAGCAATGCGTTGACGGTTGGTGCAAAGGCGTTGAACTGGGCAGTTTCGATCAGCTTTTGCTGGTCGAGGACGAGTTTTTCTTCGAGCCAGATTTTATAAGGTTCAGCCATCAGTTCTCGGAGCAAAATGACAGAGAAGGCTTGTGCGAATTGGTTTTTAGGCGTGCAGATCTCGTATGCCGTCTTCTGCTTGAA
>CAJXLH010000055.1 GCA_913055925.1 uncultured Maritalea sp.
CAAGAGCAGCAACTTTTGGCATTGGCTGCTGCGCAAAACCTACCGCAGCGGATGGCGCCAATTTCGGCGTGATGCTCGGATCGATCGATGCCACCGCAATGCGGTCAGTCCCTGTACCAAGGCTTGGTGTTGTGTTTTTGGACTGCAACATGGCGACGCGAGTTGTTTTGAACGCGCTGGCAATCTGCAATGCCGATGGGTAACGCGGGCGGTCAACTTTCGCCGCGCGATTTGGACCTTTAAAAATGTTCTGGTTGAGAAGCTGATCGTAGCTGAGTGCAACCGTCGCCGTCTTTTCGACGACAAGGCGAGGTGCCGAAGGATCGATAACGAGTTCATTTTTGGGATCGGTTGCGAAAACAAGAAGCGCAGCGCAGCTCGTTACTGAAAAACTCAGCAATGCTGCAATCGACTTTTTAAAAATCGCTTTGCGTGCACGCCGCTTTTGCAGGCGCGCAGCCAAATAGATACTCATACTCAACTCGATACTACTCAATCGACTAAACACATGCCGACCCGCCTATAATCTCAAATCTTGGTTTATGAGCGGTAAACGAGCGAAATGGACGGAGTTAGCCTGTCGGCAGGCGAAGCGATGTTGATTTGATGTCTATTTTGTGGCCGTGCCGATATTGTGTCGTCAAAGCTGGCTTTGAGCCAACGCAAGGCGGGCAATCGGCAGTCGATAGGGCGAACAACTTACATAATCCACGTTTAAGCCAGCGAAGAATTTTAGGCTCTCTGGATCACCCGCATGTTCGCCGCAAATCCCAATTTTCAGTTCTGGGTTTGCCCGCTTCCCGCGACGGATCGCAGTTTCAATCAACTCGCCCACCCCGGCTTTATCAATAGTGATAAACGGGTCAGCATCATAAAGCCCACGGCGTTGGTAACCCGCCAAAAAGGCCGGTGCATCGTCCCTTGAAATGCCAAAGGTTGTTTGGGTCAAATCATTTGTGCCAAACGAGAAGAAATCCACGTGTTTGGCAATTTCATGGGCGCGCAGTGCTGCGCGTGGAAGCTCAATCATTGTGCCAATAGAGAAATTGAAACTATCAGACTGCGAGGCTTCGAGCCGTTCAAGCAACTGCAAAATCTTGGTTCGTACCCAGTTAACTTCGCGGGCTGAAGAGACAAACGGCACCATAATTTCAAGCTTCACTTGCACATCATGAGATTCGATGGCCGCGCGTGCACCCGCCACCAGTGCACGAATTTGCATATCCAGAATTTCGGGGTGCGAAATGGCCAATCGACATCCACGATGTCCCAACATCGGGTTCACTTCTGCCATCCGCTCAAGTCGATTGCGCAAACGCTCCGTTTCCAAACCAAGAGAAGCCGCAGCCTCTTCCAGTTCTTCTTCACTCCGCGGCAAGAACTCGTGCAATGGCGGATCAAACAATCGCACCGTAATCGGCAACCCCTGCATGGTGGTGAACAGCCGCGCATAGTCGTCTGCTTGATATTCCACCAACCCTTCCAGCGCGTGCTTGCGGTCGAGATCACTTTGCGAAAAGATCATGCGCCTTAAGGCGACCATCCGCTCCGCAGAGAAAAACATGTGCTCGGACCGCGCCAACCCGATGCCTTCGGCGCCAAATTGTAGGGCGAGCCGCGCCGATTCTTCCGTTTCAACATTGGTGCGTACTTCAATTGTGCGACTGCCGTCGGCCCAATCGAGCAATGTGCCAAGTGCGCCGCCAATTTTGGCTTGCGTAAGCGGCAACGCCCCGGCGTAGACATCGCCGGTGTTGCCATCAATCGTAATTTCCGCGCCGGCCAAAAACTCACGTTCGCCGATGGTCACAGACTGCTGGTCGTGATCAATTTGCAATGTGCGTACGCCCGTCACGCACGGTTTGCCGGTTATACGTGCGATCACGGCGGCATGGCTTGTTACCCCTCCGCGCGCGGTCAAAATACCCGCAGCAACTTGCATCCCTTCCACATCGGAAGGTCCGGTTTCCATTGCCACCAAAATACAGCTTTTGCCCCGCGCCCAAAGTCGGGCGGCATCTTCGGAGTTAAACACAATCGTGCCGCTGGCCGCGCCCGGCGATACGCCAACGCCTTTGGAAAGTGGAGATTTCGTGACTTTGCCTTTTAGGCGCGCGTGCAAGATTTGTGGCAGTTGGGCAGGCTCTATTTCCGACACCGCTTTTCGAGGTGTCCAATCGCCATTGTTCACCCGATCAATTGCGGCTTCCAGATTGGCACTGATGGCGGCCTGCGCTGGCCGTGCAGACAGGAATGTCAACTCGTCGCCCGACTGCGCAACAAGGCAATACATGTGTGCACCGGCAATTGCGTCCATACGCCGACAAAGATCGCGACCAAGCTCACTATTCGCATTTGCCGGCATCGGCGCCTGCCCCGGCGCTGAATGCGGGCCCAACTCACCAGAATTCAGGTCTCTTGTCAGGAACGTGTAAGGCTTGGATTGGGTTGCCGACTGCACCAACACAATTTGTTCCTGAGACAAATCACGCGTTGTATCCATGGTCCACACCGGCGTGCCATGCAAATAGGACTCAAAAGCACGATCAATCGCTTTGCCCAGCGGCTTATGCGGATCGGCAGCATCGCTCTCTTTTTTTGGCGCATCAATGAAGCCGCGAACGCGGGCCAAACCATGGCTATGCACTTGCGCCGCTGTGCGCACTACAAGTGGTGGCGGCTCCTTGCCTTTTGGCACGAGCTTATAAAGCGCTGCGATCCAACTTGTGTGCAGCGGACTGCCTGGCTTTGCGTCTTTCACCGCGTCCCAAGCTTTGCGGGTAATGCAAATCGTTGGCACCACGGCATGGCCAGACTTGGCCATAGCAAAAATCCAAGTCGCTTTGCCCACAACCAAACGCTCTTGCTCACGCAGCAAATGCGGCCGTTCATTGGCCGGTGCAATTGCAAACATTTGCTGAGAAACGGTAAGCGCCACGTTTTGCTCGTCGGGTTAGGAATCTATCTTGGTTTAGTATGGCTTAGCATAGCGGTAAAGTGCAACTGACTTGACTTTCGTCTAGGCAATTCGCATCTCTTAGCTTCAACATCAATTCGAGAATTCTCTCTCAAATCACCACACTGGTTCCCGCCCCTTCTTTACGTCCAATAAGGCAAGAAAATGTCTACTTCAAAACTCATTTTGCAATCGGAAAATCTTAGCTTCAGCACGTGGGCTGACGATCAGCTGCCCGATCTCGTAAAACTGCATGGCGACATTGAAGTTACCCGCCATCTTTCTGGACGCGTCGAGACAGAAGAAGATGGCAAGCGCCGTATGGCGGAGTGGCAAAAAGACTTTGCCGAACATGGTTGGTGTAAATTCCGCGTCACTGAAACCGCAACAGGTGCATTTGTCGGTCGTGCGGGATTTGGCGTGCACGAAGGAACACCAGAGATTGGTTACGCGTTGCTGCCAGAACATCAGGGAAAAGGCTACGCCGTCGAAGCAGCAAGTCGATTGCGTGATTGGTTTTTTGAGACGCAAAGTGATGATTTCTTTATCGGCTACGCCTACACAGAAAACACCGCATCCACACACATTTTGCGCAAAATCGGTTTGGAATTCACCCACACAGATATTGACGACTCAGGTAAGGAAGTAATCCTTCACAAACTAACAAGAGAGCAATGGCGTGGGTGAACGAGTAGAGATTTATACAGATGGCGCTTGTTCGGGGAACCCTGGCCCTGGTGGTTGGGGTGCGTTGCTGCGGTTGGGCGAAAAAGAAAAAGAGATGTGTGGCGGCGAAGCGGAAACCACCAACAATCGCATGGAGCTCACTGCCGCCATCGAAGCACTCAACGCGCTCAAGCGCGCTTGTGAGATCGATCTTTATACCGACAGCCAATATGTGAAAGGCGGCGTGACGGGCTGGATGCATAATTGGAAGCGCAATGGTTGGAAAACAGCTGCAAAAAAGCCTGTCAAAAATGAAGATCTTTGGCGCATCCTTGATGAAGCCATTCAACGCCACGATATTAAGTGGCATTGGGTAAAGGGCCATGCTGGCCATGAGGGCAATGAGCGCGCCGATCAACTCGCCAACAAAGGCATGGCGCCTTTCAAATAGAAAGAGACCAAAATGTCGAATTATGCCAAATACTTACTGCGACTTGAAGGTGGTTTAGTTGGCGCACTCGCCATTTGGTTTTACGCAATGCAAATTGGCAATTGGTGGCTATTCGCGCTGCTCATTTTGACGCCCGACTTGTCCGCGCTCGGCTATCTCAAAGACAAAGAAACAGGCACTTTTGCCTACAACACCGTACACAGCTACATCGTTCCCGCTCTATTAGCGGCAGCGACTTGGTTTTTGGGGTTTGAATGGCTAGCGCCCCATTTTGCGATTTGGTTTGCCCATATCGGCATTGACCGCTTGGTAGGCTATGGAATGAAGTTCCCAACCGACCATAAGCGTAATCATTTGAACTAGGGTCAGAACTTCCTAATTCACCGCGCAGATTGGCGCACCGTCTTTCACAATGATCAGTTGTTCACCTGCATATCGTTTTGCCTGCACGCGATCAAATGCCTGCTTTTCAAGCCAAATATTGTTGGAACAAAAATAAGCTTGTGTGCACTCGCCATTACACTCAGCGCGCGCAGACCATCCGCGTTCAGATCCATTGGATGCTTTGATTTCGAAAGACGCAGCGAATGCGGCTGGGGCCATTAGGCCAAAGGCAATCGCAAATATACTTGCTGATACTTTGTTTTTACGCATCTAACTCTTTTAACTCATTCACATCAACGGCCGCGAACCTATGGGTTCGCGTCGCATTCGTCTACCTGAATATGGTGAATGAATTGTTTTCGATTATGCGCCCTTATGCAAGCGTGCAATAATTTCTTTCGCAAATCGTGCCGCCACCATGGCCGTCATACCGTTGATATCACGGTGCGGATTAAGTTCCACAATATCGGCACCAACCAATGCGCCCTTGAAATTGTGGATCAAATTGAGCACTTGCCGCGTAGAAAAACCACCTGGTTCGTGGTGCGAAACACCTGGGGCGAAGGCTGGGTCCAAGCCATCAAGGTCAATTGACATATAAACCGGCCCATCAAAACCAATGTCCGTTGCGTCGTCCCAGTCTTTCATTCCGATGATTTCAACGCCGTGTTTTGCCGCAACTTCGCGCTGATGACCGTTTAACGTACGAATGCCCAATTGCAGCAAGCGGCTAATACGTCCTGTTTCCATCAAACGCGCAAAAGGCGACGCATGTGAAAACGGGTTATCGTCAAAATCCTCATAAAGATCAGCATGTGCATCGATGTGAAGGATATTTAAACCGTCATAGTTCTGCGCATGTGCATCGATGAGCGGGTAAGAAACCGAATGATCACCGCCGAGGGACAAAACCCGACGCCCCTCGCCGATCAGTGTTTTGGTGTGGGTGCGGATCGCTTCGGAAACCGCAGCACGATCCATTGACCCGAATTGGATATCTCCAGCGTCGGTCCAAACGCCAGCGGCACTCAGATCAACACCGGTTTCGGACCACATATTTGTGCTTTCACGCCAAATCGCTTCGCGTATGCGATTTGGGGCGAGCGCAGGCCCTTGTAAAAAACTGGAGTTATGGTCGATAGGCACACCGACCAAAGCTACTTCTTTTTGCATCGCATCTCCTCCCCAAGAGTGCAAATATGCGTGATGCTGACCCTTATTGGTTGGGATTATCCCTTTAGTTTTGAGAAGTCAGCAATCAAATGCATAGTGTCGCGCAATCGCGCTAAAAGGTTCAGGCGGTTCACGCGCGCATTTGGATCGTCATCGTTCACCAACACATTCTCAAAGAATGCATCAACAGGCGTCCGCAATGAAGCGAGGTCTTGCATCGCAGCGTCGAAATCTTCGCTCGCGATATTGGCGGCCACGCTTTCATTGACAACCTTAATAGCCGAGAACAATTGCGCTTCTTCATCTTGTGAGAAGGCGCCATTGTCGACCGGATCAGCAAATGTTTTGCCGTCCTTTTTCTCTTCAGCTTTCAAAATATTTACAGCGCGACGATAACCCGCCACCAAGCTCTCGCCCGCTTCACTTTCAGTGAGCGCTGCAAGTTTCTTAGCCCGCGTAACAATGCTTGGCAGCGTAAAGCCTTTTGCCAAACCGCCATTGCCCAAAACGGCATCTAGGATGTCGTGTGCAAGGCCGCTGTCGCGCATTTGCACAACCAAACGATCTTCAAAGAAAGACATAAGGTCAGCAACAATCGTTTCATCAACCGATGCGATACGCGCCATGTGATTTGAAACAATCTGCTGCAAGTTCAAATCGAGCTGATTTTCTAGTGATATGCGGATCACGCCAAGCGCCGCGCGACGAAGGGCAAACGGGTCTTTCGAGCCCGTTGGCTTTTCATCGATCGCCCAAAAGCCAGTTAAAACATCAAGTTTGTCCGCCAATGCGACGGCAATAGAAACCGCTTCTGTTGGCACATCATCGCTTGGGCCTGATGGCTTATAGTGGTTGAAAATAGCCGACGCGATTTCCGGTTTTTCGCCTTGTGCCAAAGCGTAATAGTTGCCCATCAAACCTTGCAGTTCAGGAAACTCAAACACCATGTCTGTCACAAGGTCAGCCTTAGCAAGCTTTGCCGCACGCGCCGCATCTGTTGCGTTAGCACCAACCTGCGGGGCTAATTCGTCAGCAAGTTGCACAAGGCGTTCCACGCGCTGTGATTGAGTGCCAAGCTTTTCATGGAACACCATGTTTTCAAGTTTCGGCAAACGATCCTCGAGCGGTGTATTCAAATCCGTATCGTAGAAGAATTTGGCGTCTGACAGGCGCGCATGGATAACGCGTTCGTTGCCTGCAACAATTGTCGCGCCACCATCCGGCGCTTCAAGGTTGGAGATCAACAAGAAACGATTGGCGAGCTTGCCATCGCTTTGTGTCCGCAAGCAGAAGCATTTTTGGTGTGAACGGATTGCGGTGGTCACAACTTCTTCTGGCAAGGACAGAAACTTTTCGTCAAATGAGCCCATCATCACCACGGGCCATTCAACTAGCCCTGCTGCCTCTTCGAGCAGCCCTTTGTCCGCGATCACATCAAGACCTTGGGCAAACGCAAGATTGTCCGCGTCCGACCGGATGATCTCCATGCGGCGATCCAGATCAAGAACCACTTTTGCTTTCTCAAGGCTCGAAGAATAATCGTCAAAGCGTTTCGCTTTGATCGCTTCTGGCGCCATGAAGCGATGACCGTAGGTGATGTTTCCAGACTTCAACCCGTCGATTTCGAAATCAATGGTTTCAACCTCATCGCCATCTGTCGCAAACGTCGCCGTTATCGCGCGCAATGGGCGGATCCAGTTCAGTCGCCCGCTGCCCCAACGCATTGACTTTGGCCACGGGAACTTTTCAACAATTTGCGGCATAATCTCCGCAATTACATCTGTTGTGCGCTCACCCGGCTTTTCTGTCACTGCCACATAGAAATCACCCTTTTTAGGGTCGGATTGCACCGTTGCTTCTTCGACCGAAGAAAGGCCTGCGGCGCGCAGAAAACCCGCGATAGCCTGTTCCGGCGCGTCGGTGCGTGGTCCTTTGCGCTCAGTCTTTGTCGGCGCGGACGCTGCAGCCAATCCGGCAACGTTGAGCGTTAGACGACGCGGCGTCGCATAAGCCTTTGCCCCCTCATAAAGCAAACCTCGCTCGACAAGGCCATCTGTGACCAGTTTTTTCAGGTTTTCGGCAGCACGACGCTGATGACGCGCAGGGATTTCTTCTGAAAACAGTTCGAGCAAAAGTTCAGGCATATTGATGTCTTTATTCGGGTAATTTCACGTGAGGATTTGATAGCTGCCTCAGCGCACTATGTCCACGGTTTTTAAGCGATTACCAGCCACCGCCGCCACCGCCACCGCCGCCGCCGCCGGAAAAGCCGCCGCCCGACGAAAACCCTGATGATGAAGATGATGCCGGTTGCGCTGCAATCATTGCTGCACTTACACCTGTTGCCGTGGTCGCAATGTTCTTTGCAATGCGGCTTGCACGCCAGCCGCGGCCAGAATGCCAATGCGGATTATATTGCTCGTCTTCTGGTCCTTTGGCATTGCGCGAAAGCTCATGTTCAAAATGCTCTGACCAAGGCTTTTCAACGCCCAAGGCGACCGCATATGGCAACAACCGCTCAAATCGCGACACGGTCATATCTGGCGCATCACGATAATTGAGCCGCTCTTTTTCAGCGGTCTCCATATACATTTTGAAGCCTTCAATCTCGTCCATAACCTTGCGCCCCTGCACAGTTGCCGCGCGCATGGTCAGGCCAAAACCTACATTGACGCAAACAATACTCAGAATAGCGATTGCACCGGGTTGTTCGCGCACAAAGTCGCGGGCATTGGCAAACCAGTCCCCATCAAATGTCGGGCCAAAATCGACCCAATCCAATGATGCAAGGAAACCTGTTCCCACATTGCCAAAGAGAATGAACATCACAAAGAAGTAGAATGCCGGTGGCAGTTTTGGCAGCAAACTTTGGTTGAGGAACAAGTTGCTCACCAGAGCAACAGCGACACCGGTTGCGATGCTGAGAACGACCCAACCGAAGTGCAGCACCTCGAAATAGAGCATTGCGACAACGACAATCGCAGACAACACAAAGCCAAACAAAACATAGCCCGTATTGTGGTTGAAATATGCGCGACGGTTTTCGTCCTCAATGGTTTCGATAAAGTCGGCGTGAAGTTGATGCAGGCTTTTTCCGACCGCTTTATCAATCACGACCTCGCCTTTTGCGTGCAACCAATCATAGATGAGCCGCTCACCGCTGGGCAGATCGTGCGGTTCTTCTTCAGTCACGGTTACTTTGGTGTGTTTGCCCGACCCAGATGATCCAATGATCACAAGGCCCTTTGTCGCCAGCGCCATCAGCGCCGCAGTAAAGGCAGTCCAACCGGACTTTCGCCAGCCAAAATTGTGCACATAGTGCGTTAGCGCTGGCGAGAACTCTTTTGGCGGATGATAGAGCGGAACCACTGTTCCTTTTTGCGGATCGCGCCCGACGCGGTTCCACGCCGAAAAGAAGTATAGGAGCACCGCGAGAAAACCGATGCCGGGCAAAAACAGCGCACGGCGATCCGAAAGATATTCGAGGAACTGATCGAACTGGCTCTTGGGCGCCATCGTGCCTTTTTCAAAGCCGACGACAATGCTCAAGCCTTCACCCGGCCCAAAGGCCCGGTCTGATCGAAAAATCAGATTTCCACCATCGCCTTTAGAAATCGTTGCGTCTTGCGATTTTGAACCGAAGGCACCGGTGTAAGCCGTTGTGCCCAACACAGTCGCTGTTTCCGGCAATACAACCTGCGCCACGGAGGCTTGGATTGGAAACTGCCAAAAATTGCCCGTGACATTCCAATAAAGCTCATCGGCATCCGGCAAATCGCGAATTTGCCGCCATGTTCGATATTTCAATGTGTATTGATAAACGCCTGGGCTCAAAAAAACATCGGCATTGCCAATGTAAATTTTCTCGCCGCTCGAAATGGATTCCGTGTGCCAATCATCTGGTTCACCATCTCGACGTACGTCCAATATTTCGATGCCGTGATCAATTGTGTAGCCCAAGTCATTTTCAGACTTGGTGGGCACATATCGCCAAATGCCGCGTTTAATTTCGTTGCCTTCGGCACGCACACGAATTGTCTCAGTGACAACAATAGAACGGTCTGTCTGCACCTCAATATATGAGGAGTAATTGAGAATTTCTTCTGCTGCCACAGCAAGTTGCGCCCAAACGAGCGCAACCGCGAATACAGCGATATGAGTTATCGATTTAACGCTAAGCTTAGAAAGAAACATCTGGAACGGCGCGATCCGCTTCGTTTTCAAGTTCAAAATATTCAGCTTTGATAAACTGGAACATGTTCGCCACAATGTTAGATGGGAAACTTTCGACCATCACATTCATATTGCGCACTGTGCCATTATAGTAGCGGCGCGAGAGTTGAATTTCGTCTTCGGTCGCTTGCAATGCGCCCTGCAACTCTAGGAACGAGCTATCTGCTTTCAAGTCTGGGTAGTCTTCAGCAACCGCGATCAGCTTGCCAAGTGCCCCGGAAAGAATACCTTCTAACCGACCACGCTCCTGCGGCGACGCATCACCAGCGCCCTGAATGGCGGCACGTGCTTCGGTGACCTCTTGCAGTGTTTGGGACTCATGGCCCACATAGCCTTTCACGGCCTCGACCATATTGGGGATTAGGTTCGCGCGGCGTTTGAGCTGCACATCAATACCAGACCATCCCTCTTCGACAAGTTGGCGATTTTTCACCAAATTATTGTACATCAATACGCCATATACGCCGACGCAAACGATGATCAACAAAAGTACCCAAACGATTTCCATGCCCTCAACTCCTTTGTTGCGGCGATCTTATACAAAGGTATCGAAATTGTGAACAATCAGATTTGAGAAGTCACAGCTGGCAATTGAAATAAAAAAGGGACGTCTTGGAAATGTTCCAGACGTCCCTTTTTGTGTTTAGCTTTGCGCGAGTATTGGCGCTTGTCCTTGACCACTTTTAAGCGAAACTGATTATCGCTTAGGGCCTTTGCCGCAGCATTTGGCGGTGCAGCAAGCCGCCGTTGTTTTTGCTTTTTCACATTTGTCTCCTTTGAACAAGGAAACGTATATAGGTGAAACCGCGCTTCAGTTAAAGGCTTACGCCCCGCCGCTTTCGGTTTTCAACCAAGCGCCACCGCAAGCTTTTGCCAGTTCGCGAACCCGCAGAATATAGCTTTGACGCTCTGTTACGGAAATCACGCCGCGCGCATCAAGCAAGTTAAAAGCGTGAGATGCTTTGATGCACTGCTCATAAGCTGGCATGGCCATTTGATGCTGGTTACCGGTGTCACCGGCTGCCAAAATGGCTTTGCATTCTTCTTCCGCATCTTTGAAGTGCTGGAACAGCATGTCAGTGTTCGCATGTTCAAAGTTGTAGCGTGAAAACTCTTGTTCTGCTTGCAAGAACACATCTTCATAACTGATCTTCTCGTCGCCTTCGCGTCCGTTGAAGTTCAATTCCATGATGCTGTCGACGTTCTGCAAATAGCAGGCGATCCGCTCAAGACCATAAGTCAGCTCACCTGAAACTGGAGCGCATTCAAAACCAGCGACTTGTTGGAAGTATGTAAACTGGCTGACTTCCATACCGTCACACCAGCACTCCCATCCTAGGCCCCACGCGCCAAGTGTTGGGCTTTCCCAGTCATCTTCCACAAAGCGCAAATCGTGCACTTTTGGATCGATGCCGATAGCGTAAAGCGATTCCAGATACAGCTCCTGAAGGTTTTCAGGCGAAGGTTTTAAGATCACTTGGAACTGATAATAATGGCCCAAACGGTTTGGGTTTTCACCATAGCGGCCATCGGTTGGGCGACGACATGGCTGCACATAAGCAGCGCGCCATGGCTTTGGACCGAGCGAACGCAGCGTGGTCGCTGGGTGAAACGTACCCGCGCCCATTTCCATGTCATATGGTTGCAAAATCACGCAGCCTTTTTCGGCCCAGAAGTTTTGCAGTGTCAAAATAAGCCCTTGAAACGAGTTCTTTGGGTCCATATGCCGAGGGATATTGCTGTCGCTCATTATCGCAACCTTTTATAGATACAGCCTGTTTGGCTTGAAATATGCAGGCGCGAACCTAATGCGATGGGTTTGATTTATCAAGCGCCCTTATTGCGATCTGAATCGTCTTTTTCATCTTCTGGGCGAAAGACCCCATCATCGTCTTGTTTAAGGTCGACAATGCCGCCGCGCTCGC
>CAJXLH010000056.1 GCA_913055925.1 uncultured Maritalea sp.
CGAAATGGCGAATACACAATGGGCGTTCGTGCCAATGTGGATGGCGTCAAAGAAGACGGAACTCCGATCACTGCAGCCGAAAAAGTGGCTGAACTCAAAACATGGATTGAAGCGCAAACTTGGCCGAAAACCGTAGATTTTGAATTTAGTGGTGCGGATGAGCAAACCCAGGAAACCAACACCTTTATGATGCAAGCTGGCATCGGTGCGATGGCGTTGATGTTCTTGATCTTGCTGACCCAGTTCAACAGCTTCTATCAGGTGTTCATTACGCTTTCGACGGTTATTATGTCGGTTGCAGGTGTGCTGCTCGGTATGTTGATCACGCAGCAGTCCTTCTCCGCGATTATGACGGGTGTGGGCGTTGTGTCGCTCGCTGGTATTGTGGTGAACAACTCGATTGTTTTGATCGATACATATAACCGTTTCCGAAAAGAAGACGGCGTAGACCCGATCACAGCATCACTTATGACGGCATCTCAACGTCTGCGCCCTGTGTTGCTGACAACGATCACAACGGTCTTCGGTCTTATCCCGATGGCGATGGGCGTGAGCATCGACTTCTTTGCCCGTGAGATCGTTTTCGGTGACCCATCAGGTGCTTGGTGGATCCAGTTGGCGACGGCCGTTATCTCCGGCTTGACCTTCTCAACGCTACTAACACTTTTGATGGTTCCGGTAATGCTGAGCGCACCATATGTTTGGTGGAACACCTTAAAGTGGCTATCTGGTATCGCTGGCATGGTCTTTGGTTATGTCTGGGGCTTTGTCACCTTCCCATTCCGCGCAATCTTTGGCGGTCGCACGAAGAAGAGTGACGAAGAGAACGAAAACTCAGATACAGCAGACGACCATGAACTGCCGGTCACCCCGGACGAGATTGCTGCGGCGACAGAAACCGATGCGGGAGATCCGGCCAAGGTTGCAGCAAACCAGAATGAGAGCCCTGTAGCTGCTGGTGAGCTGATTGAGGAAGAGAAGCACGGTGTGACCGTGGTATCTCGTCCACAACCTGAGGCAGCCGAATAAGGCAACAAACCAATGTCAAAACAAAAGGCGCGGTTTCAAAAACCGCGCCTTTTTTGTGTCTGTCGAAACCTCAGTTCTTAGCTCTTCACCAAGAAGCCCTCGGTGTCAGTTTCGCGCGCCATGCGGAGCTTCTCACCGGCCTCATCAACCTCACGCTGACGGTGCCACATTTGCTCGTAAAGGCCGTTCATGGCCAAAAGCTCGTCATGCGTGCCACGCTCGGCAATCTCCCCTGCCCGCAATACGATAATCTCGTCAGCATTGATTACCGTTGAAAGGCGGTGCGCGATGACAAGGGTCGTGCGGTTTTGAGAAACATGGTCAAGGGCCGACTGAATTTCACGTTCGGTCTGCGTGTCGAGCGCAGATGTCGCTTCATCCAAGATCAAGATTGGTGGACTTTTGAGAATAGTGCGTGCAATGGCGACGCGCTGCTTTTCACCGCCCGACAATTTTAGACCGCGTTCGCCCACAGGGGTATCAAACCCTTGCGGCAAACCTTCGATGAAGTCGTAAATCTGCGCCAATCGCGCAGCCTCACGCACTTCCTCGTCCGTTGCGTCGGGGCGACCATAGCGAATGTTATAAGCAATCGTATCGTTAAACAGCACTGTATCCTGCGGCACCATGCCAACAGACTCGCGGAGCGATTTTTGTGTGACATCGCGCACGTCCTGCCCGTCAATTTCAACAGAACCTTCAATCGCATCGTAGAAGCGATAGATCAGCCGAGAAATCGTTGACTTGCCTGCGCCCGAAGGTCCAACAACCGCGATGGTTTTACCTGCAGGTACTTCAAAGCTAACGCCTTTCAGGATTTCGCGGTCGGGATCATAATGAAATTTCACGTCATTGAACTTTAGAATTGGCCCAGTGACCTCTAGCGGCTTGGCTGTCGGTTTATCTTGGATTTCTGCTTCCTGATCCAAGAGTTTGAACATCTCTTCAATATCGGTAAGTCCTTGACGGATTTCACGATAGACGAAGCCGATAAAGTTCAGCGGCCGATAAATCTGCATCATAAATGTGTTGATCAATACAAAATCGCCTACAGTAATCGACCCGCTCAAGACGCCTTGCACCGACATGACGCCAATAATCGCCATGCCGACCCAGAAGATCACTGCCTGACCAAAGTTAAGGAAACCGAGCGACGTCCACATGCGAATAGCAGCGCCTTCATAGGTCGCCATAGAGCTATCAAACCGGCGCGCTTCCATCTCTTCGTTTCCGAAGTATTTGACTGTTTCAAAGTTTAGAAGGCTGTCGATCGCTTTTGAGTTGGCGTCAGTATCGCTGTCATTCATCTTGCGGCGAATGCCAATGCGCCAGTTGCTCGCTTTCACGGTGAAGTAGATATATGCCCAGATCATCACCACCACGATGCCGAGATAGGTGATGCCAAACATCCAAACGAAAACAGCGCCGATAATGACAAATTCTACGAGCGCAGGCGCCGTGTTGAGCATTGTGAACCGTACAATGGTTTCAATGCCCTTCGTCCCCCGTTCGATAACCCGCGACAAGCCGCCTGTGCGTCGTTGCAAATGGTAGCGCAGAGACAGGCGATGCAGGTGGATAAAAGTGCGATGCGCCAATTGGCGAACAGCGTGTTGGCCGACCGAGGCGAACAAGACGTCGCGCAATTGCATGAACAAGCTTTCGACAATGTGGCCGAGGGCATAAGCCAGCGCAAAAATGATTGGCAGCGAGAGGCCAAGCATCAATGCCTGTTCTGTTTGCGCCTCGATGCCTAGTCCATCAATGATGTTTTTGTAGGCGAATGGCACAAAAGTCGACGCTGCCTTTGCCGCCAACAAGGCAACAATCGCAAGCAACACACGAATTTTCAAATCGGGGCGGTCTGATGGCCACATAAATGGCCAAAGGTTTTTGAGGGTCGAAAGAACGGAACCTTCGTCCGCGCTCACGGTTTGGTTTTTGGTATCAGGGCGACCTGATGGCGCTCGGGCCATGAATTACTCCGCGTTTTCGGGAATGTGGGATTTGGTGAGTGGGCTCACCGTTTCGTCAAAAAGTGCTCGGACTTTTTCGAATTCTGTACTGCAAATGGAATAGCAGTTTTTGGTGCCTTGGCCTTTGCGTTCAATCAGGCCCGCTTCCAACAAGACCTTTAGATGCTGCGAAACGGTGGACTGTGCCAAGTCAACACAGCTCATCACATCGCCACAACACGGCTTTTGGATACTGGATAGATAACGCAAAATGGCAAGGCGCGCCGGATGAGATAGGGCGCGCATTGCTAGGGCAAGGGATTTATCTTCAGGCAAAATCTCTTTCATCGTAATATTACGATAAAAGAGATTTCCCTTTATTGCAAGCGGTTACTCAGTGTTTTCCGGCAGCTCAAACACTTGACCTGGGAAAATCAAATGCGGATTTGAGATTTGCTGCGTGTTCGCTTCGTAAATCGTGGTGTACTTCACACCACTGCCGTATACGCGGCGCGCGATGGTCCAAAGATTGTCACCACGGCGAATAATCGCTTTACCCGAGACGAAGCGCGCCTCTTCGCCCTCACCAACTGCAACCGCCGTCAGCGTGTCGACTTGCGCTTCTTCCGAAGTCTCTGCTGTCGCAGTTTCAACATCGTCGTTTTCAGGCGTTGTTTCCGCTTCCGTTGCCGCAACCGTTGTTTCGCCTGCTGGCTCCTCCGCGGCTGCAGCTACTTCGGCGGTTGGCTCAACGGCTTCAGTCTGCGTTTCAGTTTTCGGAGCCTGATCGCTTTCTCCCGTCTCCGTGACAGGCGTCGATGCCACTTCTGTTTCGGCATTCGCTTCAGAAGTCTCAGCGCTTGCTGTTTCTTGAGGCGCAGCTTCATTTTCCGTTGTGGTGTTGGTCGCCGCAACAACAGTTTCGCCGCCAGTACTATCGTTTGTGCTCGCCTCTTCAACCGCTTCTTCTGCAGCCTCAGCAGTTTCCGTCGCTGCTTCAACAGTTTCAGATACGACTTCAGCGGACTCCGTTGCAGCTTCTACGGTCTCAGTCACCGCTTCAGCAACTTCCGTGACTGTTTCTGCAACCTCAACCGTTTCTTCTTGCACCGCAGTTTCCGTTACCGCGTCCGTTCCTGGGGCCGTTGCTGTCTCGTTGCCCGTTTCGGTTGTTGCAGCTGTTTCAGCAGTCGCTTGAGGCGCTTCCTCTGTTGCTGCTGGCGACTCTGCCACTTCTGGCAGCGCCTCAACAACAAAGTTAACTTCGGCACGCGCGGCAACCGTCGTGTTGTCCTCTGTAATCAAGTCGGCGCGCACACGTTGTGAACCCGGTTTTAGAATATCCGCCGTTTCAAGCAACCAACGCCCTTCTTCCACAACCGCATCGCCAATGTGATTGTTGTCCACATAGATCCGCATGATTGCGCCCGTTGGGCCGCCGCCAGCGATGAAGTTCAAATTGCCGTCAATTTCAATCGCATCGATGCTTGGCTGAACAAAGTTCTCGATGGCCTCGATCGCAGCCTGCGCCGCTTCGGCCGTTGCAACTTGCGTCTCGGTTTGAGCATTGGTTTCAGCTTCCGATGGCGCTGTGGTTTCTGCGCTTGCCTCTTCAGAGGCAACTTCAATTACATCTTCAGTTGCAGCATTTGTTTCTTCTACCGCAGCAACTTCTGGTGTTTCCTCACCAGTGGTTGTTTCTGTCACGGCCTCAGTGGTCGCTTCAGCAGTTTCAGTGGCTTCCGTACTCTCAACAACAGCCTCGTTGTTGCTGTCGGATTCAACGCTATCTTCAGTTTCAGCAGGTGCCTCAGCTGTTGTGTCCGCTTCGGCAACTTCTGTTTCCGCTGCAGCAACTTCTTCAGTCTCTTCGGTTGTTGCTGCGGTTTCAGTTGCTTCGTTTGGCGTTGTTTCAGCAGCAACTTCAAGCGATGTTTCAGTGCCTGCTGTTTCGGTTTCTTCTTGCGCTGTTTCAGTCGCTGCTTCGGCTACCTCGACCGTTTCTTCAGTTTCGTTAGCCTCGGCTTCTACTGAAGTTTCTGTTTCATTTGAATCACTTGCCGTTGCTTGTTCTGGTGCAGATTCAGTTTCTTCCGAGTTTGATTCAACTTCCGCAACTTTGGTCTCTTCAGGTTTTGTCAAACCCTGGATGATGTCAGATGCTTCACCTGGGATGGACGCCACCACAATTGGTTCACGATCACGACCTTCATGAATCAACACGATTTCCGACTTGGGCGATTGCGCGACTTCACCAGCGGCATTGTGTGCCTCAACAGTGATTTCTACGCCCCCTGTGGGTAGCGGATTTTCCGGCACAAACACCCATTCGCCATTTCGTTCTGGCTTTGCCTTGCCTAAAATCTGACCGTTTGATTTTACAATGACGGTGTCATCAGCTGCTGCTGTACCGACAATGACAACAAGTCCATCAGGTGCGGCGCGTGCGATTGTGAAGTCAGGCACAATTGCAGCGACCTCGGGCTCAGCTACTTCAGTGTCCGCCTCTGCAGCCGTAGCCGTTTCCTCTGTATTTGCATCCGCAGTACTGTCTGTTGAAACTGGAGCGGTTTCGTCGGCAACTGGAGTGGCATCAGATGTTTCTGCAGTCGTCGCGTCAGTGCTGCTGTCACTTGCTGCTATGGTTGGCGCTTCGCGGCGCAAAACGGTGTCGATTACGCATCCGACAAATGGTTTGTCCGGATTTGCCAAACAGTTATTCACCGCTGGCGCTGCTACAATTCCTGTCGCTGCTGCTGCCGTAGCCGCGGCAAAGCCGATTGCTACATACAGGTTTGAACTCGTTGCCTTCTCAGCCAGGGTCGCCTCCCACTTAACTCCAAAGACCACCCGTTTTTACTTGAACTTTTATCTGGGTTCGGTCTTCAACAATTTATACGTTACCGACTCATACAATGCCTCGAACGATGCATCAATGATGTTTGCGGAAACACCGACCGTAAACCAACGTTCACCGGACTTGTCCCGCGATTCAACCAGCACACGGGTTACCGCGCCCGTGCCACCGTTTAAGATACGCACCTTAAAGTCGACCAACTCCAGATCATCAATTCGGTCCGAATATTTACCCAAATCTTTGCGCATAGCGAGATCGAGCGCGTTCACCGGGCCATTGCCTTCAGCAACCGACATCAACATTTCGCCGTCGACTTCAATTTTCACCACCGCTTCAGACATAGTGGTCAACTCGCCTTTGGCATTGTAGCGGCGTTCGACGCTTGTTCGGAAGCTATCAACACGGAAGTATTCTGGCAGCTGTCCGAGTGTTTTATGCGCGAGAAGCGCGAAAGATGCGTCAGCGCCATCATAAGAATAGCCGCGAGCCTCGCGTTCTTTCACAACCCGCAAAAGCCCGTCCAAACGCGGGTCGCTTTTCTCAATCTCAATGCCTAAACGCGCTAGCACTGTCAAAAGGTTGGATTTACCCGCTTGCTGCGAAACCATCACATTGCGGGCATTGCCCACGCTTTCTGGCTCGATATGCTCATAGCAAGACGGATCTTTTTGCAACGCGGAGGCATGAATGCCGGCTTTTGTCGCAAAAGCCGATGCACCTACGTATGGCGACTGCCGTGCAGGTGCGCGGTTCAACAACTCGTCAAAGCTCCGGGATAGATTGGTCAAGCCGCGCAGCTTTTCATCATCCACCGAGATCTCAACCGTCGACTTGAACGGCTCTTTGAGTGCCAGCGTGGGGATCAGCGAAATCAAATTGGCGTTGCCGCAACGCTCGCCGATACCGTTCAGCGTGCCTTGAACATGCCGCACACCTGCACGCACCGCCGCTAGCGTGTTCGCGACAGCCTGTTCAGTGTCGTTGTGGGCATGAATACCAAGGTTTAAGCCCGGCACGTGTTCCGTTACGGCGGAGACAATATCGAATATCTCACTCGGCATTGTGCCGCCATTTGTGTCGCAGAGGACCACCCAGCGTGCGCCAGCCTCAAACGCCGTCTTTGCGCATTTTATTGCGTATTCCGGATTGGCCTTATAGCCATCAAAGAAATGCTCGCAGTCGACAATTGTCTCGCCTTTTGAGGCAGACGAGGCTTTCACAGAATCCGCAATGGATTGAAGATTTTCTTCAAGGCTGATGCCCATCGCCAATTCGATCTGGCGATCCCAAGCCTTCGCGACGAAACAAATCGCTTCTGCTTCACTTTGCAACAGGCCTTGCAAACCGGGGTCATTGTCGATTGAGCGCCCCGCCCGTTTGGTCATCCCAAAGGCCGTAAATGTCGCATTTTGCGTGCGCTTTTTCGAAAAGAACTCGGTATCAACGACATTCGCGCCGGGGTACCCGCCTTCAATATAATCGACACCCAGCTCATCAAGCATTTTTGCGATGGTAATTTTGTCTTCAACCGAAAACTCAATACCTGCAGTTTGTGCGCCATCGCGCAGTGTGGTGTCGAAAAGATAAAGGCGTTGTTGCGACATAAGCCCTACTCAGTTTGCGTTTAGTTTTCAGGCCAATGCGCCGTATCGTGGTCTGGATGCTGATGGTTTTCAACCTTCGGCCCCTCACCTTCAAAGACACGGACAGGCAATTCATGAAGCTTGTCAAAGCTTTCGATCTTAGCTTCAACCGCTAGCTGTTTGTTTGGGGCGACCGCGTTTGGATTATCAAACGCGCCTATTGCGAGCGATGTGCCATCCTGGTGCCATTCGTAAGTAAGCGGCGTTCCACAGTCCTTACAAAACCCGCGCGAAGCGATGTTTGAGCTTTTGAAGTGACTTAGCTCGCCGCGCACCCATTCCACCTTGTCGTCAGAAAAAGTGGCGAAAGCACCAAAATAATTGCCCGATGCTTTTTGGCACATACGGCAATGGCAAATGGATGACCAAAACTCATCACCCTTGGCATGAAAACGAATGGCGCCACACTGGCAGCCGCCTGCATGAATGGTTTCGCTCATTACAACAATTCCCAAGTTGTGATGCGATTGCCTGCATCGTCTTTGCCATCTTTCAATTGCACACCAAGCGCCGTCAGCTCATCGCGAATGCCATCCGCTTCGGCCCATTCTTTTGCGTTCAAGTGCGCCAATCGCGCCTGAATTTTTGCCTCAATCTCGTCCGACTTTTCGTGGCTCGGACCTTTATTTTGCTCAACCTCAAACGCTTGCATGTCATCAAAAGTGACAAGCCCAAGCAATTGAAGTGAGCCAAACAAACGTCGACCGTTATGTTCGCGATCACCACCCGCATGTCTATGCAGCTCAGCAAGCACTCCAGACATATTTAGGTCGTTCGCCAAATGCGCCAAAAGCTTTGAACACGGGCCAAGCGCTTCATATTCCTCTCGATTTTCCTCAGAAAAACTCAAGCCAAGCTTCAAAATCGTTGAGCGCCAACGGTTAAGCGTTTTCTCTGCATCCTCAAGCCGTTTCTTGGTGAAATCGATCGGCTCGCGATAGTTTGTCATCAACATAGCAAGGCGCAAGACATCACCTGGCCATACCCGACCACCAAACTTATCGCCTTCTAGAAGATCCGCGATTGTGTAAAAATTGCCCAAGCTCTTGGACATTTTTTCACCTTCGATTTGTAAGAAGCCATTGTGCATCCAAACATTCGACATCTTGTCGATCCCGTGGGCGCAGCAGGTTTGCGCAATTTCGTTTTCGTGGTGTGGGAAAACGAGATCGATGCCACCGGCATGAATGTCAAAATGTTTGCCGATATAACGTTCTGACATGGCAGAGCATTCTATGTGCCAACCTGGGCGGCCATGACCCCATGGGCTCGGCCATCCGGGTTGGGTTTCGTCAGAAAGTTTCCACAGTACAAAGTCGCCCGGGTTCTTTTTGTGCGCCTCAACTTCAACTCGGGCACCCGCCTGCATTTCGTCGAGATTTCGGTTGGACAGCGCGCCATAATTCGGCATCGATGTTACATCGAAAAGCACCTCGCCGCCCGCTTGATAGGCGTGTCCTTTTTCGATCAAGGTCTCGATCAATCGGATCATACCGTCGATGTTCTCCGTCGCACGCGGCTCAATCGTTGGGTCAAGATTTCCAAGCGCATGCATGTCTTTTTGATATTGATTAGCCGTGCGTTCGGTCACTTCACGGATCGCCGCGTTGAGCTCCATACCCGGATGTTCTTTCACGGCACGCGCGTTGATCTTGTCGTCCACATCGGTGATGTTGCGGACGTAAGTCACTTTGTCTTCGCCATAAACATGGCGTAACAAACGGAAAAGCACGTCAAAAACGATTACCGGTCTCGCATTGCCGATGTGGGCATAGTCATAAACCGTAGGGCCACACACATACATCCGCACATTGTTGGCGTCGATCGGCTCAAAAGCCTCTTTGGTGCGTGTAAGCGTGTTGTAAAGTTGAATTTCAGTCATTGCCCTTGCCATAGATAGCGGTTTGCACAGCTGGCAGCGAGGTCAAGATTTCAAGAAATTAGGTAAGAAAGAACCACGCCGCCAATTTTCATTAGCGAATAATAATGCAGCCAGTAATACAGATTGCGGTTTGGTTCATCATAGTGCGCGCACTTTGCATTGATGCGTTTTGGAAATCAAGCCAAAAGAAGCGCCGATGGTTCGGCGCTCCTAATTACGACTTTTTGGCAACAGCTTGAACACCGCGAACTGCTGAGAACAACAGAAAACCGAGCGGACCGAACATAAAGGTGACCGGCAAGCAAGGAAGAACAAACCAAAATTTGATGTGTTCTCGTCGCGCTATGCGGCAAATCCAGGCACCCACTAATAGATCAAACGCTAGAAAATGCACCCAGCCCATCATGACACTTGTCGGATGTGTGAATAGCTCTACGACCTCAGCAAAAGTGCCAAAACCGCCCTTGTCCGCCGGAAACAACACCATCAAAACCAAATAGCTCACTGACAAGCCAAATGGCACGATCATGCCCGCAATTCGATCCGACCAGACGGGCATGAGTGGCGAAATGACCAACGTTAGCCAGCCTAACATCGCAGCGATTCCCACAGCGGAAAACATCAATTGATAATCCATCTCTTCTCTCCATCAAATTCAGCGGCACATTTATTGCAATATCCTTGCATATGCAAGTATTATGACTTATATTTCTCAACATGACAGATTTGAAGATGATAAATGCCCTGCGTCTTTTGCAGTCGGCTGATGAATTTCGCGCCCGCCTATCGGGTGAACTTTCCGCTGTTCACGGCATATCCGTGAATGAATTTTTCCTATTGATGCAGCTGGAAAAAGCACCAAAACAGCGCCTGTCTCGTGTTGAGTTGGCAAAACGCATGCATGTCAGCGCCTCCACGGTGACGCGAATGGTGGCACCCATGGAAAAGATTGGCATGGTTGATCGTGAAGTCGACCAACGCGATGCACGGCTGGCCTTTGTTGTGCTAACGGATGCGGGACGTGAACGATTGGCTGAGGCCAAACCTACATTCGCTAAACAAGCGAGTTATGTTTTCCAAGACCGCTGGACGGAAGAAGAGTTACAGCAGTTTTCTGATTTGCTGTTCAGGCTTGTGGCTGGTACGCCAGCCAATTTAACATAAAAAAACGCCGCAAAATTGCGGCGTTTCAAAATTCAAAGTTTTAGAGGGCCTTAGCCCTTCTTCACACGGTAATCGTCGTGACAGGCCTTACAGCTGCCGCCGATAACCGGCACGGCTGCACCTGCAGTGGCATCTGCTTCCAACTTGTCAAAGATGGCGATGAAGTCATCCCACTCTTCCCAAATTTTTGGGCTCGCCTCTGACGTCGCGCTCGTTGAGCCTTCTGGGAACAATAGTTTAAGTTCCGCCGCCTTGGCTGCAACCGTTGATGTGTCGCCGCCGCGCAATGCAGCGCCCATCGCTTTCATTGCTGCCTGACGCGCCGCTATCGGGTCATCGTCCGCAATAACGCCCATGGTTGGAGTAAGCGCTGCTAGACTAAGTGCCAGCGCTGCTGCAATTTTAAGCTTCATGATGCATCCCTTTCCCTCGTGCACATTTCGCGCTGAGTATGAATTGGGATGCATCGCCTGACCAATTAAATCTTGTCGAGTAGAGTTCACAACTTTGTGAGAAGCACGCCGCGGTTAGACTTTTTCGAGTTCCTTTGCGTGCAACCAATCGGCGTGCTTTGGCGCCTTTTTGGTCTTAGACCATTCTTCCAACATGTCCCATTTCACGTCGTCTAACCGCTTCAAAAGTTCTTCCTCTTTTGGATCAGGACACGCCAATTCAACCCGGTGGCCATTTGGATCAAAGAAATAGATCGAGTGGAATATTGAGTGATCTGTGACGCCGAGCACTTCCACGCCGTTGGCTTCCAAATGCTCTTTATATTCAATCAGCTCATCGCGATCTTTTACTTTAAAGGCGATGTGCTGCACCCAAATTGGTGTGTTTTCATCACGACCCATTTCTGGTTTTGTTGGCAGCTCGAAAAACGCCAAAACATTGCCCTGCCCTGCATCTAGGAAAATATGCATGTATGGATCAGGCTCATGTGTTGACGGCACATGATCTTCTGCAATCGCCAAAACAAAATCCATATTGAGCATCTTGGTGTACCACTCGACCGTGGTTTTCGCGTCTTTGCAGCGGTAAGCCACATGATGGATCTTCTCGATTTTCATAACTGCCTCAAATTAGTTTCATTAGTAACTATTTGCATACTAGTTACCGACGTAACTATATGCAAGGCAAAAATTTGGATGGACCTTTTTGGGTGAGTATCGGCGAAGCGCTTATCTCAAATGGCACGTAAACATTCGCGCAAGTTC
>CAJXLH010000057.1 GCA_913055925.1 uncultured Maritalea sp.
GTTTTGATTTACGAACTTGAAGAAGCAAAGCTCATGTCTGACGAAGCGCGACGCCAAGCGGAGCAGGCAAATATCGCGAAATCTCGCTTCTTGGCCACCATGAGCCACGAATTGCGCACGCCATTGAATGCGATTATTGGCTTTTCTGAAGTGATGAAATCTGAGCTGCTCGGCCCGATGCAGAATGAGCAGTATAAGGACTACTCAAACGACATTCATGCATCAGGCGAGCATTTGCTCAACCTCATCAACGAACTTCTCGACCTATCGCGCATTGAGGCAGGCAAATACGATCTTAATGAAGAGGCCATTTCGCTGGTTGATATTGGCGAAGATTGTCGCCGTATGTTGGAAATTCGCGCGCGCTCGAAAAGCATCGAACTTGCGGCCGAGTTTGATCATGAGCTGCCAAAACTGTGGGGTGACGAACGCGCTATTCGTCAGATTTGTCTGAACCTTTTGTCAAACGCGATCAAGTTCACGCCTGAAGGCGGCAAGATCATCTTCAAAATCGGCGAAGGCGAAAGCGGCACGCAACTTATGTCTGTTCGCGACAATGGCCCTGGCATCCCTGAAGATGAAATTGCAACCGTATTGTCCTCATTTGGACAAGGCTCGCTGGCGGCGAAAACGGCTGAGCAAGGCGCAGGTCTTGGCTTGCCAATCGTCCAAAAGATCATGGAACTGCACCAAGGGCGCTTCGATCTTTTCTCAAAGCTCCGCTTTGGCACAGAGGCCATCGCCACATTCCCGAAATCTCGGGTGATGAACGCAATGGCACCTGTCAAAAAGCGCCGTAAGCTCGAAATTTACGCCAAGGGCTAACGCTTAAGCGTTCTGCCCGGCAACCGCTGCTTCTTCAAAAGTCGCCATGTTTTCATGCACATGAAGTGCTGTCTTGACGATGGATGCTGCAACCGCTGCGCCGGACCCTTCGCCCAAGCGCATACCCAAATCAAACAATGGCGCCTTACCTAGCTTTTTAAGCACATTGGCGTGCGCCGCTTCAGCAGATTGGTGCGCAAATATACAATGATCAATGGCCAACGGGTTTGCCGCGTGGACAACAGCGGCGGCAGATGTTGCCACGAAACCATCCACGATCACTGGGATCTTGTTGTGACGTGCAGCAATGATCGCACCGGCCATGGCTGCAATTTCGCGACCACCAACGCGCGCAAGCACATCCATCGGCGTTTCAAAATGTTCACGGTGCAGCGCCAAACCACGATCAACTGCATCGGCTTTACGCTTTAGCCCCTCATCGTCAACACCAGTGCCACGTCCAACCCACGCGTCACCCGAGCCACCGTAAAGGCCAGCATAAATTGCTGCGGCCGCTGTTGTGTTGCCGATGCCCATTTCACCAATGCACAGCAAGTCCGGTTTACCAGCAATCGCTTCCATGCCGTAGGCAACCGTTGCGGCGCAGGTTTTGTCGTCCATCGCCGCTTCTTGGGTAAAGTCACCTGTTGGCACTTCTAGTGCCAATTCAAAGACCCTAAGATTGATCTCGTTCACCGCACAGATCTGAGAAATTGCCGCGCCGCCATTGGTGAAGTTTGCAACCATTTGCGCGGTCACTTCGGCAGGGAATGCCGAAACGCCCTGAGCCGTTACACCATGGTTACCTGCAAAAATCGCGACCATTGGATTATTGAGTGTCGGCTGCGCTTTTTCCTGCCAGCGCGCCAAAAACTCGACCATTTTTTCAAGCTCGCCGAGCGAACCTGCAGGCTTGGTCAACTGCGCGTCGCGCTTACGCACCTCTTCCACAGCTTGCTCGCTGCCCATAGGCAGAAGTTGCAACAATTCTTCAAAATCAGCGAAAGGGCTTTTTTGCGCAGCGTTGGTCATGCTATCCGACTCGGTAAATGAAAACTTTGGGTCGCTTTTCTACCCCACTCACGAGGAATTGCAATTGGACAATAGCGCAAAATCGTCGCCGCCTTCCGCAACAAATGACAACCTCGATGAGGAAAACCTGCCGACCCACGGTCCGTTTGCCGGCGCATTATTGATGGGCATAAGCTTTTACTCGCGACTGCCAACGGGCGAATTGGACCATTCAAAGTTTGATTTTGCGACCATGGTGCGCCCGCTCGCCTTTGTTAGCCTGATTGTCGGGATCGTTCCCGCAATGGTGCTGCTAATCTTGTCTGCAATAGGACTGTCGCCGTTATTCGCGGCCGTTGTTGCTGTTGGTTTATCTGCCATTTTGACCGGCGCTATGGCAGAAGACGCTTTTGCAGATGCCATGGATGGGCTTTTTGGTGGCAAGACCATCGCGCAAAAACTCGAAATCATGCATGACAGCCGACACGGCACCTATGGCGTACTAGGCATTGTGATCCCGTTCACGTTGCGTATTTTTGCGCTTGCCACGATGGCGGCAATCTCTCCGGTTGCTGCCGCTTCTATTTGGTTGGCAAGTAGCGTGTTGGCACGCTCAATCGCGACATTGATCGCCGCGCAGTTGCCGCCCGCCCGCGCAGATGGCGTGTCTGCGGGTGCAGGGCAATTGCCCCTACCCGCCGCCTCAATTGGCATTGCGCTCGCGCTAGCGATTTCGTTTCTCTTTTGTGTCCCGTTTGTTGGGTTCTTCCGCTGGCTGATCACCCTCATTGTGATCTTCTTCGTTTTTGAAGGATGCAAGGCGCTGATGGCGAGACTCATAAAAGGACAAACTGGCGATACTATCGGCGCGACACAGTTAACCCTTGAAATTGCCATATTGTCTTCCTTTATGATGATGACAGCGATCTGATAAACTGTTCGCAGGTTTTTTCGTTCGCATCACGCGCGGGGGCGCAAAGGAGACATATATGTTTTTCGTTGGAATGGCCCTACTCGTCGCAGTTGGTCTGTCTTTCCTTATCGCTTCAGATGCCGGCACACTAATCGGGCTGGAACAAGATCAGTTTGGTTCGCTCGTTGCTATGGTCGCGGTTCTCGTGCTCGTTGCAGGCGGGACCTTTGGTCGGCGTGTTCGACTAAATGAAATCGTTGCAGGCAGCATCATGTGGGTTGGCATTTTCGCCCTCGTGATTTTTGGGTATAGCTATCGCACCGATCTTGAGCGTTATGGCTCTCGCTTGATTTCTCAACTCAGTCCGGGCACCGCCTATGTGTCAGAAAGCGGCGACAGTGTTCGTTTTACACGATCAATGTCCGGCTCATTCGTGGTGAATGGGAGCGTCAACGAAGCCAATACGCGCTTCATCTTTGATACGGGTGCCACATCAGTTGTGCTGACCGTGGAAGACGCGCAACGCGCAGGCATTGATATAAAACGCCTCAGCTACATCGTGCCCGTGCGCACAGCCAATGGCGAAACAGAAGCCGCCCTCACCCGCCTCAATCGTATCGAGGTTGGGGGCATTGTGCGGGAGAATATTCCAGCGCTGGTGGCGCAACGCGGACAGCTCGAAACAAGCTTACTTGGCATGACCTATTTGGAAACTCTCAGCTCGTTCACCGTTAGCAAAGACGCGCTTGAGCTTAAAGACTAGGATCGTACCCCTAACTCGCTTCTGCGAGTTGTTCTGCCGCGTGCAAAATCTCAAATGCATCCGCGATCAGTTGCGGTGTAGCCCCCGGCTTCACCGCTTCAACCGTCAGCAATTGCCGATAGCGCCGCGCACCTGGCTTGCCAAATCCGAGACCCAACATGTGGCGAACAATCTGATTCAATTTCGCGCCTTTAGTCATTTGAATTTCAGCATAATTCGTCATGACTTCACAAAGTGATTCAAGTGAAATGACCGGCGCATCATCGCCATAGAACTTAGCATCCACGTCACGCAGCAGGCCCGGATTGTGATAGGCTGCCCGACCAAGCATCACCCCATCCAGATGGGTCAAATGCTCCTCGCATTGCGCAATGGTTTCAATGCCACCATTGATCATCAATGGTAATTCGCTCACATGTTCTTTCAAGCGATAAACGCGGTCATAATCGAGCGGCGGAATTTCGCGGTTCTCTTTTGGCGAAAGACCTTTCAGCCAAGCTTTTCGCGCATGGACATAAAGCGCATCGACCTTTGCCTCAAGCATGTGATCAACAAAGATTTTGAGGTCCGCTTCGCTGTCTTGATCATCAATGCCAATTCGGCATTTTACCGTTACTGGGCGATCCGTCGCGTCGCGCATCGCGCGCACGCATTCGGCCACAAGTTCTGGCTCGGCCATCAAGCAAGCCCCAAAGCGCCCTGATTGCACGCGGTCCGATGGACAGCCAACATTTAAGTTGATCTCGTCATAGTTGAACTTCTCGCAAAGCGCAGTCGCCTCAGCTAGCTCCTTTGGATTGGAACCGCCCAGCTGCACCGCAATCGGATGCTCAACTTCATCATTGTAGTTCAACAGCCAATCCGCACCGCCCCGAATGAGCGCCGCGCTTGTGACCATCTCAGTGAACAATAGAGCATGACGCGACAAATGGCGGTGAAAAAACCGACAATGCCGATCAGTCCAGTCCATCATCGGTGCCACTGAAAATGTGCGCGCTTTAGGGTTCATCAAATGCTCTCAAACTTCTGTAGACCCCGGGCTTATAACGTCAAAAACACGTACATGCAGCAGTTTTTTAGTCTTCGCTAAATGACGGCCCCGGTTCTATCTAACTGAAGAACGCCCAGCAATGCGCTATCTTGCCTCAAAGCGGCTGGCATCAATTGTGGGCGAAACAATGCAGGTTCTTCGTTCAAATGCGCTTGGACCCGTTCCAAATAGCCTTGCGCCAAACCAATGGAGCCACCGAGGGCGACGCGCTCAAGGCCGAGCAACGAGGTCAAATCAGCTATCAGGATCGAGATTGCGTTCGCCGACTGATCCACTATGCCGTGTGCCCATGTCTCACCGTTCAGCGCAGCATCAAATACTTGTTTAGCGTTTTCGACGTCATGACCCTTTTCAAGCGCGAGTGCTGCGATTGCCCTGCCGCCAGCAACACTTTCGACCGTACCCAAACGTCCGGAACCACATCTTTTGTCGCCAAGCCGACTGGACATGAACCCGATATGACCAGCAAGACCGTTTTGGCTGGTCAGTGGATTTCCGTCGATTACAATGCCCCCGCCGACGCCCGTGGAGATTGTGATATAGGCGAAGTTCTTGATGCCAACGCCTGCGCCAATATGCGCCTCAGCAGTTGCGGCGGCCAGAGCGTCGTTCGCGAGCGAAACGGGCACGCCGAGTAGCTGGCGTACAACATTGCGAAAGGCTACTTCGCCAAGATTGGTTAGCGTGCCTTTATTCACAGCAGACCAATGCCCGTCGGCGGTGACACGCCCAGCAACGGCAATACCGACTGGTTCGTCTGTCCAGCCGATTTCGCCTAATAGGTCACGCATCGCTTCGCACTGCGCATTTGCGTCAGCGTCAGTTGCGGTTGTTGTCTGCTTACGCTCGACAAGCTGCCCCCGCTCAATACGCGCGGCCGCAAGCTTTGTCCCGCCAAGATCGACCGCGAAACCGTTGAGCTCCTCGCGTTTAATCATTTGAGCGCATCCACAAACCAACTGGTTGCAATTTCAAGGCGCGTCAACGCGCTGCCAATTGTGACACTGTCAGCTCCGGCCGCGATCGCTTCTCGCGCATATTCGGGCGTGTTGTAGCGCCCTTCTGCCATCACAAACGCATCTAGCTTTGAAAGCTGGCTCAGTAACGCGAAATCGGGTGGCGTTGTTGATGACGCATTTTCACCCACATAGCCGGACAGGGTTGATCCAACAATTGAAGCACCTTGCGCAACGGCTTCTCTTGCGTCTTCGAGCGTGCTGCAATCTGCCATTGCAAGCTTGCCGGCACTCAAGATCATCTGAAGCACCGCTTCTTTCGGATCAGGTCGAGAACGATTTGTTGCGTCATAACCCACAATGTCCGCACCTTCATCAATCAGCGCTTCTGCATCGCGAATAAAGGGCGTGATGCGAACATCAGTGTTGGTCAGATCGCGCTTCACGATGCCAATGATCGGCACATTCACTTTGCCACGCGTTGCTTTCAGATTTTCGACGCCCTCAATGCGCAACCCAACCGCGCCGCCGGCAACCGCGGCTTGTGCCATGGCTGCAACAATAGCAGGGTCATCCATCGGCCCATTGTCAACGGGCTGACACGACACGACCAACCCGCCGCGCAACCGCTCCAAAATGTCCATTCTTACCCCATGAGGCTAGGCAGACCAGTTGCAAGAACTGGGAATGCGCAAACAAGAGTAAGCACAATAACAGGCGGCAATAGCCAAGGCAAAACCGCCTTTGCCAATTTTTGGTATGGAATTTCACCAACCTGCGCGACCACAAACAAGGCCATGCCCATCGGCGGCGTAAGGATTGAAATCATTAGGTTGAGAACGACAATAATGCCGAAATGCACAGGATCGATGCCGAATCCAGCAGCGATAGGTACGAGAATTGGCACGACGATCAAAAGGATCGCGAGCGACTCGATGAAACATCCCAAAACAAAGATCATCAGATTGACGGCAATCAAAAACGAGATTGGGTCATTTGCAATTGTGAGGAACATTTGAGCGATCTGCTGCGGCGCCTGCTCACGCGCCAGCACGTAGCCAAGCAGACTTACCCCAGCGATTATTGTCGCGATAGATGCCGCGGTCGCCGTTGTTTCGTAAAGCGAATCCCAAAGACCTTTAAAGGTGAGCTCGCGGTAAAAAATCAAGTCGATAGCAATGGCGTATACGACAGTGATTGCAGCCGCCTCTGTGGGCGAAAACAGCCCGCTGAAGATACCGCCTACGATCACCACTGGGGTAAACAAGGCCGGAAACGACTTAACGAAAAGCTGTCCAACTTCTCTTTTCGATGGCCGCACATCAACAGGGTAAGCGCGCTTTTTCGCGATGAAATAGACCATCGCCATCAGCGCTAGTGCGCACATAACGCCCGGCACGATGCCACCAAGAAACAGTTTGCCGATAGATGTGTTGGAAACGACACCGTAAAGAACCATTGTAATTGATGGCGGAACCAACGGCCCGATCATCGAAGATGCAGCAGTGACAGATCCGGCAAAACCGTCATCGTACCCCGCCTCGCGCATTGCTTCGATTTCCATTTTTCCCAAGCCGCCGGCGTCCGCTAAAGCGGAGCCTGACATTCCCGAGAAGAAGAGTGATGCCAGAACATTAACGTGGCCAAGACCGCCCGTGATATGCCCTACAAGTGCGCGCGCAAAACCAAACAAATGGTGCGTAATGCGCGACGAATTTAAAATCGCTGCCGCCAAAATGAAGAATGGTACAGCGAGCATTGGAAAGCTGTTGAGCCCTTCAACCATGCGTTGCACAGCAAAGGCCAATCCAAGCCCAGAGTAATAAAAGTAGCCCATCGACACGAAAATCATAGCGACGCCAATCGGCACCCCGATGAGCACAAGCGACAGCCAACCAAGGCCAATAATTGCAAGCGTCATGACTGCGGCTCCTTGCTCAAAAGCTCTTTTCTGCGGCCATTTAGGCGCTGAATAATTCGGAAAATGATAAGGAATGACGCAATAAATGCTGACGCGTAAAGGGCTGCATCGGGCACCGGGAGGGTGACGGATTCATTGCGCATTGTGCGCAGCACCGTTTTATACCCGATCCAGCTCAGGTTGCACATCACGGCTAAGTAAACCAGGTCAATCACCGTGAACAATGCAACACGAATTTTTCGCTTCAACAGCTCGGTTAGGAATCCCATGTTGAGCTGCGCATCGGTGCGTTCAACCTCACCAATGGCTAAAAAGGCCATCCAGACCCAGAGCCATCGTGCAAGCTCTTCGGTCCAAACTGGTCCGACCACAAAGTCCGTGCGCCCAACAATTTGTAGCAGTACAACGGCCAACAAGATGATGAAAATCACCGTCGCTACGCTACCTTCAAAACTATATTTGGACTTTGGCTTCATCGATCAAACCTCAATTGAATGGACTGGGGTGTTCAAGCCCCAATCCGAGGGAGTTATTCGCCAATTACTTTTGCAATTGAGCCAGCACCGAATTCGGCTTCTAGCTCGTCGTAATAAGGCTTCATCGCCGCACGGAATGGTGCGAGATCTGGGTAAGTGATTTCCAAGCCACGCTCTTTGAACGTTTCAACCAGCTTTGCTTCTGCTTCAAATGTCATACCATTTGACTTTTCGCCGCCAGCCATAACCGCTGCCTGAACCCATGCTTTTTCTTGGTCTGAAAAGCCGTCCCAAGTCGACTTAGAAATCTGAATTGCTGCTGACGCAATGAAGTGGTTAGTCATCGCAATGTGGCTTTGCACTTCGTAGAATTTCATTGCTTCAATTGTTGGCAATGGATTCTCTTCAGCGTCCACCTGGTTGGTTTGAAGCGCGAGATACACTTCCTGGAACGCAACAGGCGCTGGTGTTGCGCCAGTGTTTTCTGCATATGCAATCAAGAAAGGTACGCCAGGTGTACGTAGGCGCAAGCCCTTCATGTCATCAATAGAGTTGATCGCGCGGTTAGATGTTGTCTGACGTGTACCGTAGTACCAAACATCCAATAGCTTCACGCCTTGTTCTTGGAACTTTGCGTCCATTTCTTGGCCCCAAGGACCCGCGATGATGCGCTTAAGGTGGTTGTAGTCTGAGACCACATATGGCGCGCCAACAAGTTTCAGCTCAGGAATTGTGTAGCTCATGTCTGGGTAACCAGTCATAACCATATCCAACTCGCCAGCCTGCACTTGAGCAACCATTGCCTTGAAGTCACCCAAAGTTGCAGATGGGAACAGTTTTACGGTCATTTCACCGCCAGAAAGTGCTTCCAGACGCTCTTTGAACTCTAGTGTGCCTTGATAAACGTTAGAGACCTCATTGTCTTGCATGCCAAAAGTGAGCTCAGTCGCAGCTTGTGCGCTTGCCGTTGCCAACAAAATAGCTGATAGACCAGCCAAGATGCCTTTAGTTTTTTTCATCATTTCCTCCGTCTTGATGAATGGCAAAGACAAGCTTTGCCGTTTGATCAGGTTGGTGTTTCCTGTTCGGTTGAAAGAAAGTTGTCGCTGAGTGGCGCATGTTGAGGCGCCCGCAAACGTGCGCGATATGAACGCGCCAAGTGCTTTTCCATCACATTTGTGGCGGTCACCACATCGCCGTCCAAAATTGCTTGATAGATTGCGCGATGTTCCTCATACGCAATGGTGTCATGCTTTTGAGCGTCGGCTTTGGTTGGGCGTTGCTCCAACATGGCACTGACAAACATGTCGTGAAGTTTCAAAATCACAGGGTTTCCAACCACCGAAACAATGGCGCGATGAAACGCAATGTCCGTCGACGGAAAGTCCGACGTGCCGATGGACGCGAAATTCGCTTCCAGGGCAGTTTGCAACTTCACAATTTGTACATTGTCAGCACGATTGGCCGCTTCGCGTGCCGCCCCTGCCTCAATGAATTGACGCATCTGCTCAAGATGGGCAGCGCTTTCGGCGTCTCCCAATATCTCTCGCAGGTGCGAACCGGTGCTCATTAACACCGCCTGGATAGATGGCCGTGCAGCACGCGGGCGTTTCCCCCCACCTGTATGCACATAACCGCGCATTTGCATTTGAGACAATGCCTCACGCACCGTAGGTCGCGACGCATTGAAACGCTCACAGAGTTCGCGCTCTGTGGGTAGCGCTTCATCTATTTGAATAGACTCGTCCCGAATTTGTGCGATCAGCGCATCAGCAATCGCATCGGCTGCGCGCCGTGGCTCCTGCATCTGATTTTCTCGCATCGTCATTCAGTCCTCCTTTGGCAAACAATGACGCCTCATAAGTACACGTGACAGGTGAGGTCACTCAAGCGCTTGTTTAACCAAATTTTCCTTTTGGTATTACCAAATATTATTCTTGTCAAACAAAAAAATTAAAAGTATCTATTTTGGAAAGACGATATAACAAATCTGCGCAACAGCTATGGCGCACATCACATAAGGGATGAGATATGGCGATGAATCAGTTCAAAGGAATGTATGCGGCTTTGATTTCCGGCATTTCTGACAATGGCGAGTTTTCGCCCGAGCGCCAGCGTAACATCGACGAATACGTTTTAAGACAGGGTCTTAAGGGCATATATGTTGGCGGCAGCAGCGGAGAATCTGGTCTTTTCACAGTTGATGAATTGTTAGACCAACAAGCCGTAGTGGCCGAAAACGCTAAAAATCACGACTGCACACTCATTGCTCATGTTGGCGCTCCAAATTTGCGCGATTCCGTAAGGCTTGCGCAATCAGCAAAAGATCGCGGTTACCACGCCCTTAGCGCGCTCCCGCCACATGCCTATCCGTTTTCAGATCAAGAAATTCTCGCATACTATCGCGTGCTGAGCAGCGCGACAGATCTGCCACTTATTGTCTATGAAGTGCCCATCCGCACCGGCCGCCCAATTCCTGATGCAGTTTTGACTGAATTACTACAGCTACAAAATGTGATGGGTGTAAAATTCACTTCTAGTGATTTGTTCAAGATGTGCCGCTTGCAAACCGCCTGTCCTGACAAGACATTTTACTTCGGTTTTGACGAGATTTTCTTGTCCGCCGCCGCACTAGGCGTCGATGGCGGAATTGGCACAACCTACAATGTTCTCGGAAAGCTATATGTTCGTCTTTTTGAGGCCGCGCAAAGTGGTGACCTTGAGTTGGCGCGACGTCTCCAGTCAAAGTCGCAACAGTTCGTGACATTGTTATTCGAAACCGGCGTGCTGCCGGGTGTCAAAGTTGCCATGCAAGCCATTGGCGTCGATTGTGGCCCCACCCGCGCGCCTTTCCAACTGCAATCGCAATCTGGCGCCAACGCGATCAAAAAAGTGATGCGATCGGACGACTTTGCTGACTGGATCAGTTAGCGCCGCGACAAGCGTCAACAAACGCTTTAAAAAGCTTGGATGACGGGTCTTGGGGCAAGTCATCTCGTTCCGGGTGCCACTGCACGCCTATCGCGAAACGTTTGTCTGGCAACTCAATTGCTTCAATCAGATCGTCATCTGAACGGGCTGATATTGTTGTTCCCTCACCTACGCTAACAAGCGCTTCGCTGTGGTAAGTGTTCACTTGGAATTCTGACAGCTCAAGAATTTCAAACAGTCGAGAATTCACTTCAACTGCAACATTGTGCCGCCGTCCCGCTTCATCGTGCGGTGTTGATACCTTTTCAGTCTCGAGCAAATCTGGGGTCATCTTTGCACCGTGCAAACAACCCAGCAGCTGCATACCCGAACAAATGCCAAGCACAGGCTTGTCTTCGCGCAAAAACGCGTCAATCAACATCATTTCCGTTTGCAGACGATCTGACTTAGGCGATCGCGGCGTCAAACCATAGGCATAATGCTCCGGCAAAAACGCAAACCGCCCTCCCGGACACAGCAAGCCATCACAATTGGCGATAGCCCAGTCGACCAGTTCCGGATCAAACGGCAGACCAATTGCCCGCCCACCAACACGCTGCACCGCCTCGAAATAGCGCTTGCCAATCGCATATGCGCTGCCGCCATCGCTGGTGTTTTCATCAAGCAAAATCGCGATTAGCGGTTTGGGCATATGCATAACTCATCCTGGTTTGGGTTCCGGCTCAAAACTATCGCAGAATCACACGTAAAATCCACAATCGAAGGACGGAAAAAGCGTTTTGTGATGTTGCACCTCCCGCTGCCATTCCCTACCCTCGCGCGAAACAGATTGCGGGAACCATATGTCCAAAATTG
>CAJXLH010000058.1 GCA_913055925.1 uncultured Maritalea sp.
GGCCAAGTTTGCCCAATTCTGGATGGTACCAGCGCACCAAGGCCTCAAAGCCATGCACGCGCTTTTTCTCGAGGCTAAATTGCGGCTGCAAATCCACGTCGATCTGGTCCGCTTCAATCGCTTGCGCCAATTGAGCTGATAGCGTCATCCGCCGTTCGTAAATCAAGCCAAGCGCATCATTGAAACAAGCAACGCCGTGCCGGCCGCGCTTTTTCACCTCATAGAGGGCAACATCTGCATGTTTGATCAGATCGTTTGCGGTTTGAGCATTTTTGCCCATCATCGCCGCGCCGATGCTGCAACCAAAGCGCAACAGCTTGTCGTTCCACTTAAACGGCTCTTCGAGCGCCGCGAGTATTTCTTCGGCAAGCGTTTGCAATGTGGCAAAATTCTCAACGCCCGGGCAGACGACCAAAAACTCATCGCCGCCAAATCGACCGACAAAACCCTTTTTGCCAACAATGCGCAGCATCTCTTTTGCTGTGTGCATCAAAACCTTGTCGCCAGCGGCATGGCCCATCGTGTCATTGATTGACTTAAAGCGATCCAGATCGATGTGCAAAACACCCAAATCTTTATTTGCAACACGTGCCGTGTTGACCTGCTCTTCCAAATATTGGGTCAATTTTAAGCGATTAGGCAGTTGTGTAAGGGAATCGATTTCCGCCAAAGCGCGGTTACGCGATTCTGACAATTTTAGGCTCTTTTCGCGCTCTACCTGTTCAGTAATATCGCGCGCGATAACAACGACTTTCGGTTCAGCACCGTCCGCAAACTCAGCAACAGCAAAACTGAGCTGATTCCAAAACACAGTGCCGTCCTTGCGGACATTGCGAATGCTCTCGAAATCTTCCAGCACACCGGAGGAAATGTCGTAGCGAAACGATGCAATTTCTTCTCGAGATGGTCGCATGTGCGGCGGCAAGATAAACTCTTGTGGCTTTTTGCCGGTTATCTCGTCAATTGAGTAACCCGTCAGCCGCGAGTAAGCCGGATTACACCACTCGATGTGGCCTGCAAGGTCTTGAATGAGAATGCCGTCATTCGCGTGCTGCACAACGAGTTTCAGCAACGCATGATCATCACGGAGTTTACGAAGGCGCGCAGAAAGTTTTTTCCGATTGTCGAGGGGATTGCTGCGCTCAGCCAAGATGCGCATGCTGGCAAAGGTACCAACACCTAGCCCACCAAATGCTCCCAACAATATCAAAGCCGTTTCTGACAGCACGATTTCTAACCCCGGATATTACGAGGTTTTGAGCATACGCTACGCCCGTTAACGGCAAACCTAACGCCAAGCAAAATATGAGGGAGAAATTGGAGTCAGCCCTAACGACAAGTTAATCGTCATCAAGCTGCAACAATTTGACATCAGTTTTAGGGGAAAAGTGGTGCCGGTTGAGAGACTTGAACTCCCGACCCACTGATTACAAATCAGTTGCTCTACCAACTGAGCTAAACCGGCAACGCGCGCTTGATACCTAAACTCGCGACCACGTGCAAGCATGTTTTTCAAAAATATCGATCTTTTTTTCGCTTCGTCAATCGGCTGGACCAGTTGCGGCTAAATTGTACTTTGAAAGCCGGTTCAGTCTATGGCAACGTGCTGACCGAAACCGAAGCATTTAGGACCAGCATTGTGGCCAGTACCAACAAGAAAAACATCTGCTTTGTCGCATCCAATGCGCCAGCAGCGCAAAAAGCGCTTGGTGAAATTGTGAATGTTTATGGCAACTGCGCCAAAAAAGATTCCGATGTTATTGTCGCGTTGGGCGGCGATGGCCTGATGCTCGAAACCTTGCACAGCGTCATGGATGCAAAGACCCCGGTTTACGGCATGAACTTTGGCTCCATCGGCTTTCTAATGAATGATTTTGGGCTCGATGATCTTCATGACCGATTGAACAATGCAGAAGCCACCGAAATCCATCCGCTGCAAATGCGCGCCAAAAACAAGGATGGCGAAGAGTTCAGCGCTCTGGCGCTAAACGAAGTGTCGTTGCTACGTGCGTCACACCAAGCAGCAAAGATCGAAATTCATGTGGACGGCAAAGCGCGGTTGAACGAACTGGTGTGCGATGGAGTGCTTATCGCAACGCCGGCTGGCTCATCAGCGTATAATTTATCGGCGCACGGCCCTATTCTGCCCATTGAAGCACCCCTACTCGCTTTGACGCCAATTTCACCATTCAGACCAAGAAGGTGGCGCGGCGCAATTCTATCGAACCGCGCAGAAGTGACGTTTAAGATTCGCGAGATTGAAAAGCGCCCGGTAAACGCCGTGGCGGATAGTCTTGCCATACAAGATGTTGTTGAAGTCAGCGTTCACGAATCGCGGTCGCATGGCGTGACACTATTGTTTGATCCAGGCCATAGCCTCGACGAACGTATTCTCAACGAACAGTTTGGGTAAACTTAGGCGGCGGTGAGCGCCAATTGGCTATCACGCAGCTGCGCATCTGGCAGCATTTTGTTTTCGTCAGATTCTGCGACAAAACTTGCCATCACGCCGCGCGCGGCTTCACGTGCCAGCGCGACGTTTTGCTCGTTGAGATAAGCAAACACCGTTTCCAGCCCCTCAGGGATCTGGCCATCAAACTCATCAATCAACGCAGAAATCATCTGCGAAACGACAAAGTGTCGCGCTGCGACGTCTTCTTCTAAGTGATGCTCACGGGCGGCAAGCACAAGTCTCACCATCAAATTGCTCAATCCCTGCTCAAAGCCGCATCGAACAAAAAGAGCATGCATCGCGCGGCGCGTGCCGGATTGCAGCAGCGCCGATGTTTTTTCAACGGCAAGCTCGGTCAGCACCGAAATTGCCGTCGCGAAAAACAAGGTACGCCCATTCACAAGCGAATGGATAAGCAGTCTTGGCGTCAAGCGGTTGGAAGCAAAAAGCGCTTCGACATAATCGAGATGTTCGCCTGTCGGTGTGCCTGACACCAAACCTGTTGCCAGCTTATCGACAGAATCGCGCATCAAACGGTTCAATCGCTTTTTGTGTATGCTGCCTTTAACAATGCGCATCGCCGAAAGATCATCCGCAACCCGCTCAACCAGCAAAAAGCGCGCGGCGACCGGCAGGTCTTCGCGATCCAGCAAAGCGCCTCGCATCCGCGCGTCGTCACACCACCGGTCCGCGAGAACAATCAAGCTATCGCCATCCAAATCGTGACATTCACCGCAGATCAATGCCAAATCGATTTCCCGATTGCATAGTTCAATGAGCTGCTTGATTAGAACCGCACCCAATGTCGGCCGACTAACAATCGCGCGAATTACACTTTGCTCGCCCGCTCCCATAATCGACATCAGATCACTTTCAAGCAAAACGGGCGAGAATTGCGCAACCGCTGCCGCGATGATCGGCTCATCCTGCGCAAGGGCAAACATCACTGGTCGCGGCGCATTTTCGGCGCGCAATAATTCGAACGCCAGCGCGGCGCGAACTTTTACTGAACTGTCATCAAGAAAACTGAGCACTGCGGCATAAAGCGCTGCTTGCTCGTCTGCTGGTCCATCATGCTCCAAAAAAGCACGCGCGGCGATGCGTGCTGCACGCCCCCGCTCTTCCGCATGTGCGGATTGGGAAAGATCATGATATTCTTGAAATCCCAGCACAAATACGCCTTTACACAACACAACAATGCCACTGCGATAAAACTACCGAACAACATTTAATGAAGTGTTCACCATAAAATGGCGGATCGACTAATTGTCGCTATAACGGGAAAAGAACTGTTTTGCACGATCCAAATCGGCCTCACTCGCCTCGTTCGTTTTGGGCGCTGTCGTGCCAGAATAGCGGCTTGGCAGATCGTTTTGATAAGCCGTGCGATAAAGCGATTCAAAGGTGATCGGTTGCGCGCCGGAGATAAGTGGTTGGCTGGATTTCTCCGCCAATTGTTGCACCTGAAATTGCGCTGTCGCGGTCTGAGACTTAGCTGTCCCCAAAGCTTTGTGCTTTGCGACCAAAACTTGATAAACCTCCTTGATCGACCGCTCGCGACCACCATCAAAAAAGATCGCTTTGTTCGCACGTGCCTGGGTTGGGAAATGCGCGGCGGCGCTTTGATTGGGCTTTGAAAGGCCAAGCTCAAAGAACTTTTCGGCACCGCGCGCGCCCATAAAGTGGGCGATATAGAGTTCACCCGCAGAAGGCATTCGCCCAAATTTATTGGCCAAATAATCGCCATTGCGCCGCGTAAAAGCTGCCGCGAGGTCTGCAGCCATGGCCGGGTCTTCACGCAAAGACAGTATGGCGTCACGCATTTTGGGGTCAGATACGCGATATCCGTTGGAGCTTCGCTCAATCTTATCCGCGACCGCACCATAGCCTAAACGTGGCCCCTCTTCCTTTATCACCTCAAGCCAAGTGCCTTCGATGAATTGAAACAACCCAACCGCGCTCGACGTTTTGGCCTTTGCGCTTGGATTAAGGGAACTTTCGCGGATTGCCGTTTGCAGCAAATAGTCAAAGTCCACGCCGTTACGATCGCCAGCACTGGCGATTGCTTTGCTCAAAGGAGCAGGAACAGCAATGGGTTTAACACCGCTCATTAGGCGCACTCGACTTTCATTGTCTTAACAAAAGCTGAATCGAGTTAACTTTGAATTAACCAACCCAACTTTCTACAATATCGGCAAGCTCAGGCCGCGGACGTTCGCCCAAATGAGTTGTTGGGGTGCCAATATGCACAAACCCAGCGAAAAACTCGCCTTCCTTTGCCCCAAAAATGGCACTTGCTTCCGCGTCAAACGCGTACCAACGCGTTACCCAATGCGCGGCAAAACCCAATGCATGCGCCGCGTGAACAAGGTTGAAGCACACACACGCCGCCGAAAACTGCTGTTCGATGATTGGAATTTTCGGATGATCTTGGGCCGAAGAAATGACACCAATCGTGATCGGTGCAGGCAGAAAGCGTGTGCGTTCGGCGTCCAACATCTCTTCGCTTACCTCAGGGTCGCGCGACTGAACCAGATCCGCCAGTTTTTGCCCCGCTATTTTGCGCGCTTCGCCCTCGATGGTGATCAGACGCCAAGGCGCCAGCTTGCCATGGTCGGGCACCCGCGTGCCGATTTCCAGAATATCTTGCAATTGATGACGGTCTGGTCCGGGTTCTTGCAAGAACGGCAGCGTGACCGAACGCCGAGTTTTAAGATACTCAATGAGTGCGCGATTTTCTGACATCTTTGATCTGGTCTTTTCTGTCTTTTGAAAAACTTCATTGATTGTGTCATAGCTTAGCCGCAATGAGATTCCAATCTTGTGCAAATTTCAATGCGCGTACGCGCCAAAGATTGAAGTAAACGCGGCAACTATGAAAATTTTCAAGGTCCTTCTTTGCGCAACTTCTTTGGTTGCGCTGGCTTCGCAAGCTTACGCGCAGGAAACCGCACCTGTGCCACCGCCACGACCGGAAAACATCGAAAGTTCAAATGGTTCTGAGAACAATCAGAATCAAAACACAAGCGTTCAAGGCACCGACCCAAGCGATTTAACACCGCCGACGGAGATCAATGCCCCCGCTTATGATGGGCCACCTCAACCGGTGACGATTTCGGCAAGAGCGGGCGAAAGCGGACAGCTAATTCCGAACGGATTACAGTGGCGAATCTATTCGATTACGCCGGACGAAACCGGACAGTTGGAGTTACTCGCACGTTCAGAAGACGCGACAGCATCGTTCAGCTTGCCAGCGGGTCCTTACATCGCACATGTCGCGTATGGCCGCGCCCAAGCGTCAGATACCATCACCGTTGAAGCTGGGCCAAATCAGCTGGAGCTCATTCTCGATGTTGGCGGCTTAAAGCTAAATGCTGCTGTTAAAGGCGACATTGCTATTCCGGCACGCTGGTTGCGTTTCACCGTTTATTCCGACAGTGCAGCGCCAGGCGGTCGGAAGATTGTCGCGCAAGCCGTGACACCAGAAAAGGTGTTACATCTTAATTCCGGCACCTATAGCGTCGTCTCGCATTTTGGCGAAATCAACGCGACGGCAAAAGCTGATTTGCAAGTGGTCACCGGTGAACTTACGTCCGCAACGCTTTATCACAATGCAGGCATCGTGAACTTCAAGCTCGTCTCAGAGCCTGGTGGCGAAGCGATTGTTGATACGACCTGGATCATCAAAACGCTGGAAGGCGAAACCGTATTCCAAGAAAAGAACGCCTTCCCGCAAACGGTTCTGGCCGAAGGTGAATACATTCTCATCGCCAAACTGGGCACGCGCGTCTACAACCGAGAATTCGAAGTTGTCGCTGGTCTGCCGCGCGAAATCGAAGTGATCACATCAACAAACTGATCCAATTTGGCAAGTGATGCGTTTCTCACTCAGAATAGTGAGGAACCGATATGAATCTGATCAAGAAAATAGCAGCGGCGACGCTTTCTGTCGCTCTGCTTTCTGCACCAGCCTTCGCTGGCCAGTTTCCGACGATCAAAGCGGAAAACCTGAACGAAGTGAAAATGACGTTGCCGCAAGATTTTGGCGCGCGGCGATCCATTGTTTTTGTCGCGTACAAGCAAAATCAACAGGACACCGTGAACACCTGGCTGCCCTTCGCACAGAAAGCTGCGAGAAAGTCAGGTGTAAAGTACTTCGAAACGCCTGTGGTGAGCTCGAGCTACAAACTCATGAGCGGCTTTATCAACAACGGCATGCGCTCCGGCATCAAAGACAACGCCACGCGCGCGAAAACCATCACGCTTTTTACAAATGTCGGAAAGTTCAACCGACAAGTCGGGCTATCTGGCACCGGGAACATCCATGTGATCGTGATTGATCGCAATGGAAAGGTACTGGCAACTGAAAGCGGCGCCTACTCGAAGGCCAAAGCCAACAGAATAAGCGCCGCGCTCTAATTTAGTTTTGCGAAATTGCTATCGAAGGTCGGGAGGCGTTGCCTCTTCGGCCAAGATGGCGATCGCGTCCTCGACGGGCATGACCTTTTGGCCTTGTTCCCCCAAACGGCGGACGGAAACGGTTCCTTCGTTCGCTTCACGCTCGCCGAGGACAAGAATTGCCGGCACTTTATTTGTCGAGTGTTCGCGCACCTTGTAGTTGATCTTCTCATTGCGGAAATCCGTTTCGACGCGAATTCCAGCGTTTTTGAGCTTCTCAACCACTTCAAGCGCCTTTGGATTGACGTCAGAAATGATGGTCGCCACAACCGCTTGTGTTGGCGCCAACCACATCGGCATACGGCCCGCATGGTTTTCAATTAGAATACCGATGAAGCGCTCCAGCGTGCCCAAAACAGCGCGGTGCAACATCACCGGACGCTGACGGGAACCATCTTCTGCGATGTAAGAGGCATCCAAACGTTCAGGCAACACGAAGTCCAACTGCAAAGTGCCACACTGCCAAGAACGACCAATTGCGTCTTTCAAGTGGAACTCCAGTTTAGGACCGTAGAAAGCACCCTCGCCTTCCGCAATCTCAAATTCGCGACCGGTAGCGCGCAAAGCATCGCCCAAGCCTTTTTCCGCTTGATCCCAAGTCTCGTCAGTACCCGCACGCATTTCTGGGCGCGTCGCCAACAGGATTTTCACTTCGGTAAAGCCAAGATCCTGATAAACACTGTCGAGCAATGCGCAGAATGCCTCAGTTTCAGACGTGATTTGATCTTCACGGCAGAACACGTGGCCATCATCTTGCGTCATTTGACGCACACGCATTAGCCCATGCAGGGCACCATGCGCTTCGTTACGGTGGCAGCAGCCAAATTCTGCAAAACGAAGCGGCAAATCACGATATGATTTGATGCCCTGATTGAAGACCTGAATGTGCGCCGGGCAGTTCATCGGCTTCAAAGCCATGAGTTTTGAATCTGGATCAACTTCCAACTGCTCAGCATCCGAAGAAAACTCAAGATCTGGCACAACAAACATATCCTCACGGAATTTGCTCCAGTGACCAGACTTTTCCCAAAGCTTACTGTCCATAAGCTGCGGTGTTTTGATTTCTTTGTAGCCTGCCTCACCCACTTTACGGCGGATATATTGCTCCATCTGATTATAGATGGTGAAGCCTTTGGGATGCCAGAAAACGCTACCCTGTGCTTCTTCTTGCAAATGGAAAAGATCCATTTCACGGCCAAGCTTGCGGTGATCGCGTTTTTCAGCCTCTTCAATCATGTGAAGGTAAGCATCAAGCTGCTTTTGGTTTGCCCAAGCTGTTCCGTAGATGCGCGACAGCATCTTGTTGTTGCTGTCGCCGCGCCAATAAGCACCCGCGACTTTCGTCAACTTAAAAGCCAAACCAATGTCTTTAGTTGTGCGCATGTGTGGGCCACGACAAACGTCAGCCCATTGGCCTTGTTTGTAGATTTTGACGGTTTCATCTTCGGGAATAGCGTCGATCAACTCAACCTTGTATTCCTCGCCTTTGGCTTTGAATACGCGTTTGGCTTCTTCGCGGTCCCAAACTTCTTTGGTGAACTCAGCACCGCGCTCAATGATTTGGCGCATCTTTTTCTCGATGGCCTCAAAATCTTGCTCGGTGAAATGCTGATCACGTGCGAAATCGTAGTAAAAACCGTTTTCAATCGCTGGGCCAATTGTCACTTGTGTGTCCGGCCAAAGCTCTTGAACCGCTTCCGCCAAAACGTGCGCGCAGTCGTGACGGATCAGCTCAAGCGCTGCCTCGTCATCGCGCAACACAAATTCAATCGCGCCATCTTCGTTAAATGGTTCAGCCAAATCAACAAGCTCTCCATTCACACGCATTGCCACAGTTTTTTTGGCAAGCGACTTGGAAATGGAGCCAACGATGGTGGTGCCGGTGGTACCTCGAGGATATTCTCGAACAGCACCATCAGGAAACGACACATTGACCATGATCTTTCTCCATTTCTAATTGTAAAATCGTCGCGGCAGCATTATTGCGCCGCATTCGGTCAGAAAAATTGCTTTAACATGTTTTGAGCTTATTTCCAGCGCCCATATCGCCATGGTGCGTACCAAACTGCTTTTTGAGGCAGATTTTCTGGAACTGGGTCAAATCCGTCACTACCACCAGGTCGACACCGGACAATGCGCGCCAGCCCCATCCAGCCGCCGGGCCAAAAGCCATATTGCTTGATCGCAAGCAGCGTAAACTCAGAACAGGTGGGCAGATGGCGACAGGTTCGCCCCATAAATGCAGATAAGGAGTAGCGATAAATCGTGATCAGACCGATTGCTGTCCATCGAAATGGAAAGTCAATCACCCGCCCAATGAATTTGAGCATTATCCAGCCTGCCCGTGCCGCTCAAGCTCATAAGCATCGATGGCATCGACAACCGCTTCAAACACCAAAAGCGTTGACGTATGGCGTGGCTTATAATCTTTCACTGGCTGCAAATATTGCAAATCCGACCACTTACCCGTCGGCGGAGGACCATCGGCTTTCAGCATGGCAACCATTTGCGTTCGAGCGGTGCGTATTTCATCAAACGTTGAGCCAATTATGTTTTGCGCAACAACGGAAGCCGAAGTCTGCCCCAGCGCACAGGCGTTCACCTCGTGCGCGTAGTCGATGACCCTGTTGCCTTCAATCATAAGCGCAACATCAATCGTCGAACCGCAAACCCGCGAGGTTTTGCGCGCTGTAGCATCTGGCGAAACCAAAGGCTCAGTTGCCGGCAAGTTGCCTGCAAGTTCAAGAATTTTATCGCTATAGACCTGATTGATGCTCATTCTGCGCCATCACAAATTCGAAACTGCACTTGTTTGATGTAACTTCATTACCCTATATAGTGCTTGAAAACCAAATCCAATGCTCGGTTATTTCGGTAAAGGCGCACGAAATAGTGAACCGTTCAGTCGTTGGAAGAGTATCAAAGGTCGACGCCATTGGGAGATGATTATGGATGCGACCGCCAAACCTCTAAAGCCAAGCGTGGTTGAAAAGCCGCAAACCCAAAAGCCAACGCGCGAAGAAGCCGAAGCGGCTGTTCGCACGCTGATTGCGTGGGCCGGGGACGATCCGAACCGCGAAGGCTTGCTTGATACGCCGAAACGCGTTGTGAAAGCCTACGAAGAGTTCTACGAGGGCTATGCGTTGGACGCGGAAAAAGTCCTAAACCGCACATTCGATGAAGTGGGCGGGTATGACGACATTGTTTTCGTGCGCGACATCCCTTTCCATTCGCATTGCGAGCATCACATGGTGCCATTTGTTGGCAAGGCGCACATCGCTTATCTACCAACAGATGGTGTTGTGGGCCTGTCAAAGCTTGCCCGCGTGACTGATGTTTTCGCCAAGCGATTGCAAACCCAAGAGACGCTCACCGCGCAAATTATCGATGCGATCAATGACGCTCTTAATCCGCGAGGTGCGGCTGTTATGCTCGAAGCCGAACATATGTGCATGTCGATGCGTGGTATTAAAAAGCATGGCTCGTCCACAGTGACGCAACGTTTCACTGGTGTATTTGCAGAAGAATTAAACGAGCAGCAGAGATTTTTCTCCCTTTTGAATTTGTCAAAAGGCTGAACCTTAGGAGCCTATTATGGCCCTCACCTCACCTGAAGGTATGAGCAAGTCGGACCTTGATTCTGGCAGCACTTTCGCGCCGCGATTAGACGAAAACGGCCTCATTCTGGCCGTAACAACTGACGCGGACACTAATGAAATGCTGATGGCGGCCTATATGAATGAAGAAAGCATTCGGCTGACCTTTGAAACCGGCTATGTCCACTACTATTCGCGTTCGCGCAAAAGCCTTTGGAAAAAAGGCGAAAGCTCAGGTGAATTGCAAGAATTTGTTGAGATGCGCACCGACTGCGATCAAGACATACTGCAAGTGCGGGCTATTCAAACGGGCTCCGGTGCGGCGTGCCACACCGGACGAAAATCGTGCTTGTTTCGCTCTGTTGAATTCAAAAACGGCGAATATGAGTTGAAAGACCTCGGCATGGAACCGCTTTTTGACCCCAAAGAGAAATACGGCAAATAGCCGCTTCTCGCTAAAACCAGCGCCTTTCGAGCCACGCCACCATAAAAAATCCGGCGATAAAACCGCCCAAATGCGCCTGCCACGCAATGGCGCCATTGACGCCAAGTAGGCCTGGCATCATGCCAAACAAAAGGTTAATTCCAAGCCAAAACGCAGCGAAGCTAAAAGTGCGTTGATTTCTTAACAACTCGCTGATTCCAGCCAATTTTCGGCCAAGGATTATGACCTCTCCAGTTTCTGGATGAATGGTGGTCTGAACCGGCTGAAACATGAAGCGCAACGCGCCGCCGATCAGCGCCGAAACGGCACCCGACGCGCCAAGAAGCACCGTGAATTGACCGCTTGTCATCAACTCAAACAACAACGCGCCAGCAGCTGATCCGATCAAGAAAACCAAGCCGAATCCTATCACGCCGTATCGTCGAGCAATCGGGCTACCGAACACGGCCAGCCATGCTGCGTTGAAAAACAAATGCGTCCAGTTAGCATGCAAAAAAGCGTGAGAAAACAAAGAGTAAAAGTTATTCAAGCGTCCACCCGAAAGGTTTTCAGGCAGCATCTCACGCAAGGGTAGATACCCAAATTGCAGCAAGGATTGCTCGACCGTGGATTGGTCTGCAAGATAGGTCAGATAAACATGAACCAGCACGAGCGCGGCAATTGTGGCCGTCACGATGGGTGGCAAATTGATCGCGGGTTGATTCTCAGGCCGCTTTTGTTGTTCACCTT
>CAJXLH010000059.1 GCA_913055925.1 uncultured Maritalea sp.
GCCAAAATATCGGCAGAAGCATAATGGAGCACCTGCTACACGACGAGAAGCTCTTGACTGGGCTGACCTCTTCGTTCGAAGCGGTTGAGTTTTATGACGCACTTGGTTTCAAAAAGCACAAAACCGCAATGGCAAAGTATCCGGGGGCGTCGCCCTATCTGGAGTAGTTGTCGCCCTCAGTCAGCATAACAATTGACCCACATCAGCGCAGCTTAGCGCCACTGGCGCTAGGCTTTTTACAAAAGGAGACATTTTTTAAGGGAGATTGACGATGCCGGCCGCAACCAACAAAAACGATCTACTTGCCGTTACTGAAAAAGAATATGCAAAATTGCAAAAGCTGATTGCTGAAATCGACGAAAAAACCGCGCTGATATTGGTCGATGAAGCAACAATCAAAGACACGATTGGCCATCGGGCCCATTGGATTGAATTGTTCCTTGGCTGGTACAATGATGGACAGGCAGGCAAACAAGTCTATTTTCCCGCTGAAGGATATAAGTGGAACGATCTGAAGCGCTACAACGCCGATCTTCGTGAAAAGCAAAGCAATTTATCGTGGGAAGATGTGAAATCGCTTCTGGCGAACAAAGCTGAAGAGCTGCACAATTGGATGCAAGCGCGCAGCGATGAAGAACTCTACGGCGCTCCCATGAAAGGTGCCAACAATGATTGGACGTCCGGCCGTTGGTCAGAAGCAGCCGGCCCTAGCCACTATCGCTCGGCTGCAAAATATCTGCGCCAAGTGCTACGAGCTATCAAAACGTAAGGCTAAATTCACGCGGAGGCATGGATATGCACAATATCAATTTGCGCGAGCGAAACGGTTTGAACTGGACCGTTGTGTGGACGCAACCGGACAAACCATTCCGTTGCCTCGTAGCTTACATGCTCCGGCCAAAACACTTTGCGCCCGAGCTTTTGATCGCTTTTGAGTTTCAGCCGCACAGATTTTTTGTGCCGGATCGCATCCGCGAAGGCACTGACCAACTGCGCTTCGTCGCTTGAAGCGAGCAAAGCCGTTCGTTGAACGGTCATCACATCATCAATCTGAGGCGCATTTTCGCGTTGGCGCGATGGAATGGATTCTCGCAGCTTTAGCCGCACGGCTTCGCCCGCTTCCTCCAGTCCAAACAGCGCCGGGCCTTCGCGTCCATAAGCCAACATCAAATCGAGCGCGGTGATTTGATCGTCATCCAATCCCGTCAAACGGGTGCGATAGCCAAACCCCAGTTCCAGCCCACCCACATTACCGCGCTGGCTGACAACCGGCACTCCCGCTTCGTTGAGCGCATCCACGTCTCGCATGATGGTTCTAGGTGAAACTTCCAATTCTTTTGCCAATTGCTGCGCAGTTTGTTTTCCGCGATTTTGCAGCAACAACAATATCTTAAGAAGCCTCGACGCCCGCATTTTGGGTCAATCCATATATGACAAAAGATGACATATAAGCTGCCTTATCGTGGCCAAACATTCAAGAGCAATCAAACCGAGGTAGCAATGAAATATTTTGAAGCAGAGATCACCATCAACGCAAAACCCGAGACCATCTGGCGGGAAATCACCGATATCGATGGCCTCACACAATGGCCATCGGGCATTACTTCCCTAAAAGGCGCCATCGCGCCAAATGGCAAAATCCAATTGCAAGCAGAAGCAGCGCCGGACCGCACCTTTAAAATCAAAGTGATTGAGTTTGCCCCCAAAAAGCGTATGCGCTGGTCATCTGGTATGCCCTTTGGTCTGTTTAAAGGCGTGCGAACTTTCACTCTAACGCCACAAGGCGACAAGACTCATTTCAAAATGCGTGAAGAGTTTACGGGCGCGATGCTGCCTCTGATTTGGGGGTCTATGCCTGACCTCAACCCGTCATTCGAAAAGTTCGTTACGGGGCTTAAATCCCGCGTCGAAAACGCATAAATTGCACAGCAACAAGGAGACCTAGAAAAATGAGCATCATCGTAAAAGGCGCAGGTACCGAAGCCAACCCTTGGATTTTGAAAACTCCGCCGGGCAAGTCGGAGTTTGAAGCCTATCGCGCGCCGGAAGCTGAACCGCCAGCTTTGGTTGTGCAGGTAGGCGCAACCCAATTGCGCTATCACCTTCAATGCCTTGATGATCTACATGCTATGCTCAAAGCCCATGGCGACTGGATGCCGCTCGGCAATGCGGATGAACAAAAACCCGCAAAAGAAGGCACGGTTGAGGCATGGGGCCGCTCACCAGAAAACCCCGTAGGCGGTTGGTACGGCTTTAAGAAAGGACTTCGTGGGCGCTTTGGCAATTATATCCCACCCGTGATGGAAATTCTTGGCCTTGCCGAAGTTGAACACAACGCCAGAAACAACCGTATGCGGGCGCTATAAAGCGCCCTCATTCAATCACTTTGCCACGTAATTTTTTCACTTCGCCGCGTTCCTTCTTCGCGGCGAGGCGCCGTTTGACTGATCCACGCGTCGGCTTGGTCGCAACACGAAATTTTGGCTTTTCCGTCGCTTTTTGAATGAGCGCCGCCAAGCGCTCACGCGCGATCTCGCGATTTCGGACCTGAGACCGCGTTTCTTGTACGAAGATCACGATCGCACCGTCCTTGGTCCAGCGCTGCCCAGCCAATCGCTTCAAGCGGCGCTTCACGGGGTCAGGCAAGTTCGGCGACCGTTCAGCTTCAAACCGCAATTCGACAGCCGTGCTCACCTTGTTGACATTTTGCCCACCCGGCCCCGATGCGCGCACAAATTGCTCTGAAAGCTCCCAATCCGCGATGGTGATTTGGTCATTGATGCGCATACTCACGCTCCTCAGATAGCAGCCTGTTTTAATGCGAAATGATCAATCGGGTGGGCATCAATTGTGTAAGCCAACCAGCTTAATGTCTACTTCAGCAAGTCCAAGAGTTTATCGAGCATATTCTTGTCCTCGAAAACGATCAAATTCTCTTCTTTGATGCGCTTCGCCAACCGCTTACCAGCATTCTGACCCGCTTTTTGTCCAGCCTTTTGCCCCATCCGCGCACCTTCAAGCATCAGGGTTGGCGTCGCGGCAATATAGGCTTGTCCCGCATCAGACTTAAAAAACGTGGCAATATCGACAAGCTGCTCACTGGTGAAGTTTTGAAGGTAAATCTCAGCACTCTGCGCCCGCATGGATTCGGTAAACTCATCAATGAACTCAGCGAGGAAGAGATCGAAGAAACGTTCAGGGTCGGGAAGTGTAATATTGTTCTTCTGAAAATCATGTTGGATGGCGCTAATCAGCACCGACCGTTGCGCGGTTATCGCCCCTTCAAACATTTCTTTTGTAACCGTCTGGCTGACAATATAGTCGGCCGATTTTGAATCTGCATAAATAGGTGTAACACCGAGCCCTGCAAAAAGAGCCACGGCAAGCGTAAAAGATTTCACTTCTTATCCTTTAAGAATCTAAGTCCACGAATTGGTCGAGTGCCGCCAGATCTCAGCAAGCATTCACGACTATTTCTTACATACCCATTTTGGCAACACAAACCCAAAAAGGTCACACGCCAACAAAGGCGTGCAACCTGAAAACACTTGGGTAAGCTTTTGAAAAAGCGTTTGGTGTTTGCGTTTTGATTAGCCGCGGTGGCGGCGCATCAACGCAATTTCATCCATTTCCGCTTGTTCACGTTTTGCTTCTTCTGCTTGCTCACGCGCATTTTCGCGGGCATCGAGAAGCTCAATCTTTTTCAGCTCTTCAACAGCTTCTGCCAATTCGTCTTGCGCTGCTTCTAACTTGCCGCGCATTTCATCGGCTGAGGCATTGAGATTATCACGACGTGTCGCGGCAGCTTTTGCAAATGTTGAATATGCAAAGTGCGCCACATCAGTGATGCCAGTTTTTTGATGTTCGATTTCGATCTGCTGGTCCAACTCTGCCGCCATGCGCTCAAAGTCAGCAACCATCATTTCAATTTGTGTTACCGCGCGACGTTTCTCGTCGACCGTAAACTTTCTCAAGCGGATGAGAGACTCATTCCGTGATTTCATGACTTGTACTCCTTACCCAACCAAGTCGTCATTTCCGCCGCCTTCTACACTGGCGACAATTTCGGCGAGCTGACGATAACCCTCATCAAGAGTAATCCGCTCCTCCTGCAATTGAGACAAAAACGCGTCCAATTGCGGCGCAATGGAAATGGCCGTGTCCACTTTTGGATCTGATCCAGACCGATAGGCCCCCAAGCGGATCAGTTCCTCCATGTCAGCAAACACTGACATATATTCGCGTGCCTTTAACAAAACCGGCCGATGTTCAACTGGAACACACCCCGGCATGGTACGCGAAATGGACCTTAAGACATTCACCGCCGGGTACCTGCCCCGCTCAGCGATTGCCCTTTCCATTACAATGTGCCCATCCAAAATACCGCGAACAGCATCAGCGATTGGCTCATTATGATCATCACCTTCCACTAAAACAGTAAAAAGTCCGGTAACAGATCCAGACTTTTTTAATCCAGGTCCTGCCCTTTCGAGCAAACGCGGCAATTCAGTAAACACTGTCGGTGGATAACCTTTGGCCGTTGGCGGCTCCCCGGTTGCCAGGCCAATTTCGCGCTGCGCCATCGCAAAACGGGTCAAACTGTCCATCATACAAAGCACACGCTTGCCCTGATCACGGAAAAACTCGGAGAGCGTGAGGGTCATATAGGCGGCTTGTCGGCGCATCAGCGCAGGTTCATCCGAAGTCGCCACCACGATAATGGAGCGCCGAAGTCCCTCTTCGCCCAAATTATCCTCGATAAATTCTTGCACCTCGCGGCCACGCTCACCAATCAAGCCGATCACCGCCACATCCACCCCGGTATTGCGCGCAAGCATGGACATCAAAACCGATTTACCAACACCGGAACCGGCAAAAATACCCATCCGTTGCCCGTCACAGCAGGTGGTGAATGTATTGAGGACCTTAACGCCCAAATCAATTGGCGGACCAACCCGCGCCCGATCGTGGGCTGCCGGAGGCGAAGCGCGCAACGGATAATGCGCTGTGCCTTTAAGAAGCGGCGGACCACCATCGATGGGCTCGCCATTTGCGTTGATTACACGGCCAAGCCAATCATTGGAAGGTTGAGCCGTACCGCCATGGGAGTAAAAAATCGCCTTGCAGCCAAGTCGCACCCCTTCAAGCGGGCCAAACGGCAGACAAAGCGCATGATCGTTTTCGAAGCCGACAATCTCGCACATCAAGTGACTGCCAAGACGCGTTTCAATCACCACCCGGCCACCAACGCGCAATTCGCGCACCGGGCCGATCACCTCTACAAGCAATCCTTGTACGGTTTTCACCCGGCCAAACACCTCAACAGTGTCCATAGCCTCAATGTCTGCGATCAAAGATTCCAATTTGCCGCCAATCCTTTTGATTCGGTTAATGCTAACGATTCCTTTACCGAATGGCACTAATTTCGCAGTTCAAGCGAAAAAAAATTTTCTCCCGCGCTTAGATCTCTCCCCTGTCATATAGCTGCAATTCACTGAGTCGAAAGAGTCGGTTATAAGGCTTTCTTAAACTAAATTATTAAGTTGATAACCTTCTTTTTTATCATACATATCAATATCTTAGCATAATTGAAGAAACTTGTTCAGTGCATATTGCAGAACCGAATTAAACTTTGTTAACTATTTCTCACTAGGGTTGATTCATATCCAGTAGGATTCATTAACGGGTGCGCTACTGGCAGCGGCACCGATTTGGTTCCATGACGGAACGAAGACAAGGGGAACGAGATGCGGGTACTCCTAATTGAGGATGATAGCGCCACCGCGCAGAGTATTGAGCTGATGCTCAAATCTGAGAGTTTCAATGTGTATACAACCGATCTAGGCGAAGAAGGCGTAGATCTGGGTAAACTTTACGATTACGATATAATTTTGTTGGATTTGAACCTACCGGATATGAGCGGCTATGAAGTGCTGCGCACCCTGCGGGTAGCAAAAGTTCAAACCCCAATCCTTATCCTTTCAGGCCTTGCAGGCATTGAAGATAAGGTTCGCGGCCTGGGCTTTGGCGCAGACGACTATATGACCAAACCATTCCATAAGGATGAGTTGGTTGCACGTATCCACGCGGTGGTTCGTCGCTCAAAAGGTCACGCCCAATCAGTCATTAACACTGGTGATTTGTCAGTGAACCTCGACACCAAAACTGTTGAAGTTGGTGGTCAGCGCGTTCACCTCACTGGTAAAGAATATCAAATGCTCGAGTTGCTCTCGTTGCGTAAGGGCACAACCCTTACAAAAGAGATGTTCCTCAACCACCTTTACGGCGGCATGGACGAGCCTGAGCTAAAAATCATCGACGTATTTATCTGTAAGCTTCGCAAAAAGCTTTCCACAGCAACCGGCGGTAAGAACTATATCGAAACCGTTTGGGGTCGTGGCTATGTGCTTCGCGAACCAGATGAGAACGAACTATCTGAAAGCGCCTAACGCTTTAGATCGCGAGAACAGTTTTAAAAGCCCTGCCGATTTGGCGGGGCTTTTTTGTTTGGCGCATTTACAATTGGCCGCCCAAGCAAGATAATACTCTTCCCCAACAGGACTTACTGCATTGTTCGCAAACGCTCTAATCTTCAAAAACAGAAACTATCGCCTGCTGTTCTCATCAGGTGCGCTCACCAATCTCGGCGATGGCATGATGGTGCTGGCATTACCATGGCTCGCCACATTGCTCACTCGTGACCCCGTTGCGATTGCGGCGGTCGCCGCTCTTAATCGGTTGCCTTGGCTCTTTTTTGCCCTGCCTGCGGGGGTCATGGCTGACCGAACAGACCGCAAAAAGCTCATCGCGAGCGCCGACTTTGTGCGGGCTGCTATTGTCGCGGCAATTCTCACCTTGACGCTAAGCAATCCATCGCCTGCCTCCATTTGGGTTTTGGCGGGCTTGGCATTTTTGCTCGGCAGTGCCGAAGTGTTTCGTGACAATGCCGCGCAAACCATTTTGCCAGACATTGTAGACAAGAAGGATCTCGAAAAAGCCAATGGCCAAATGTGGAGCGTTGAGCAAATTGCAGGCGAATTTGTTGGCCCGCCACTTGCCGGTATTTTGATTGGTTTCTCCATCGCCATCCCGTTTGGCATGGACATAGCCGCACTTGTTTTGGCGGGAAGCCTTGTATGGCTGATCACCAGCGCGCCACGACCAAAGCCAACCACAAACCTTAAAGACGCGCTGATCGAAGGGATAAGCTATATCCGCCAAGACCGGCTTTTGCTGCGCCTCGCTATCGCGCTTGGCGTTGCAAACTTCTTGGCGACCGCCACACTGACCGTTCAAGTGCTCTTTGCCCAAGATGTGCTGGGCCTCGCGCCAGAACAATATGGCTTGATCTTGTCGTTTGCCGCCGTTGGCGCGGTGTTGGGCAGTTTAGGCGCCTCCAAACTGATCGAGTGGTTCGGCATTCAAAGTTGCCTCGTGGTTTCGGTCCTCGTTTGGGCGCTGGGCTATGCCACCATTGGTGTCTCAAACAACCCATACCTGATGGCCCTCGCCCTATTTGGCGTAATGGTCGCTGCGATGGTGTGGAACGTCATCACTGTTTCATGGCGCCAACGCCGCATCCCTGGCGAGCTTTTGGGTCGCGTAAACTCCATCTATCGCTTCTTTGCTTGGGGCTCCATGCCATTGGGCGCAATGGCCGGTGGTGCACTGGTCGCATTCGCGTCTCAGTTTATGGCCGCAGAATTGGCCCTTCGCCTGCCCTTCATCCTCGCCGGCGCCTTATGTGTGTGTCTTGCGATTTATGTGGCGCTTAGAATTAGGTTGGAAGCGGGATAAACACTATACCGGTTGAAACAGATTTTGATGATCGGTTGTTGGGGCGAATTTGCCGCTCACACCGATCAGTGTTTCTGCCGCACCGAGCATCAGATAACCATGTGGATGCATTTGACGGGATATGCCTTCAAGCACGCGGGCCTTGGTGGCGACGTCAAAATAAATGAGCACATTTCGACAAAACACAATGTCGAATTTGCCCAAATGGGTGAAGGGACGCATGAGGTTGAGCGGTTTAAACTCAATCATATCCCGCAGTTCTTCCTTGGCCTGCCAACCTTCGTCACATTGTTCAAAATGAGTGATCATGCGTTCAGCACTCAAACCGCGTTGCACTTCAAATTGATTGTACAATCCGCGCTTTGCGATCTGCAGCGCGTCGTGCGAAATGTCCGTCGCCAAAATCTGAACATCGATCCCCGCCAATACGCGATGATTTTCCAAAACGCTGATCGCCAACGAATAGGGCTCCTGCCCTGTCGCAGCGGCGGCGCACCAGATGCGCAATGCTTGCCCGGAACGTCGCTTTTCCTCAGCGACTTTGGGCAGCATCACCTCATCAAGGAGTTTAAACGGCGTGCGGTCGCGAAAGAAAAAGCTTTCATTTGTGGTCATGGCGTCCACAACCGCTTGCCTTAGCTCCTCGCTCGGCGCGGTCAGCTGGTTCGCCAATACCTCGAAGCTCGACAAGCCAAATTGCTTTATGATCGGCTGCAGTCGCGCTTCCAGCATGTAGGCTTTATCCCGCGAGATCTGAATGCCACTTTGCTCGCCCACAAAGCGTGCAATTCGATCATATGCCATCAAACTCATTGCAGACCTCGCGCCAATATCATCTTCGAAATCTCAGCAATCATGCGATGTACGGGCAAAACAATGTGTGCAGCCCCGGCAGCCACCGTGGCACCTGGCATACCCCAAACAGCGCTTGAGGCTTCGTCTTGCGCCAACACAAACCCATTTTCATCGCGGATCATTTTTGCGCCAACGGCGCCATCGCTGCCCATGCCGGTCAACACAATGCCCATGCAATCTTCGCCATAAAGCGTCGCCAGCGATTGAAACATCGGGTCGACTGCGGGTTTGCAAAAATTGATCGGCGGCCCTTCATCCAATTCAACAAAATAGCCCGACCCGATTTGAACCGCCCGCATATGCGCGCCGCCTGGCGCAAGATAAAGATGGCCAGGCAAAATCGGCTCCCCGTCTTTTGCCTGCCCGCCTTGCAATCCTGCACAAGTTGCTAGGTCTTCGCCCAGCAACTCGGTGAACTGCCGAGGCATATGTTGGGTCACCATCACCGAAATACGAGAGAGCCGCCCTTTCAATCCTGACAGCAAATCCGTTAGCGCACGGGGTCCACCCGTCGACGCACCAATACCAATAACCTTCGGCTTGCCGTTCCATGCATTTGGCACAGATGTTGGTGTGATTTTGCTCGGCGCGATTGACCGAAGTCTCTTGGCGTCAACAAAACCCGCAAGTTTTGAAATGAGCTCAGCTTTGAACTGATCACGTCCTTCACCAGCCTGAGGCTTGGCCAAATAGTCCGTCGCGCCAGCGTTCATCGCTTGCAAGGAAATCCGAGCGTTGCGGGTCGACAAGGTTGAAGCGATTAAAATCTTCGCGTTTGGGGTGGTTTTTGAAAGCTGCGGCAATGCCTCAAGGCCTGAAAGCACTGGCATTTCGAGATCAAGGATAATGATATCGGGCTGCGTGCGCGCCGCTTCTTTTAGCGCTTCCTGCCCATTGATAGCGGTTGCCACCACTTTCATCGTCGGTTCGGCATCAATCCAGCGCCGCATGATACCGCGAATTACCGCGGAATCATCCACAAGCATTACCCGCGCTAAACCGGCATCCCGGTCTACCGCCAATCGCGTCACCATTCGGACGCTCCTTTCGACCTAATTAGTTTTGGTCGAGTCCTTGAAATTTACTCTCTAGGATTTCCCGATCAAAAGGCTTCATCATATATTCGTTGGCGCCGGCTTTCAGCGCCATTGCGATATGTCCAACATCGTTTTCTGTTGTGCAAAAAATGATCTTTGGCTTTTCACCGCCAACATAGGACCGCAACTCTTTGACGAACTCGAGACCAGACATGACCGGCATATTCCAATCAACAAAGATCGTATCGGGCATGTTTTTGGTGCATTTTTCAAAAGCTTCGCGACCATCTTCAGCCTCATCGACGTCATAGCCGATTTCCTCGATGATACGTCGCGCGACCTTGCGAATAACACTGCTGTCGTCAACAACAAGACAGGTTTTCATCGCAATAACTCCTTCAAAAAACGCCAGTTCGGCATGTTAAGCTGCATCTTGTTCAAGAACTTGTGCAATCATCTCTTCCGCTTTTAAAACAACCATCAATTCATCATCGAACCGCAGGATGCCTTGCGAATATTTTGCCAAGTTCCCATCAAGATTGATCGGGTTTGGATTGATGTCAGCGCCGTTAAGCGACATCACATCACCAACACTATCGGCCAAAAGTCCATAAGATTCGTTTAAATATTTGATATTCACCATCTGACGGCCAACAACATCCATTTTGCCGCTACTGAGGCCCAGAAGCCGATCTGTGTGAATGGCCACAATGATCCGGCCACGCAGATTGAGGATGCCTGCAATTTCTGCCCGCGCCGCCGGAATTTTCGTAAACCGTTCAGGCTTAAACACGTCGTCAACCACCGACAGATCAATGGCAAATAGTTGCCCCCCTACCTTCAGGGTAACAACTTGAATGTCAGCCGCGTGGGTGATTTGCTCGCTCATGCTGCCTCCAATGCCCGCTGGCCAATTGCGCGGGAAACGGCGTCAGTGAGGTGCGTGCGGTTGGATTTGGACACAAAATCAAATAGTCCCACTTCACGTGCACGATCTTGCGCTTGGTCACCATCATATGCGGAAAGCGCAATAATTGGTGTTTGCGCCGCGTTTGGCAAATGCGCGACGGATTCAGCCAAGGTGAAACCGTCCATGCCCGGCATTTCGATGTCCGTGACAATCAGATCATAAGTGCTGCCAAGTTCGAGCTTGTGATAGGCGGCGTTGCCATCTTCGCAAACGGTCACATCAAATCCAGCACTATTGAAAATCGGCACCAACATATTGCGGAAAAACGGGCTATCCTCGGCGTAAAGCAAACGGAAACGGCGCTTGGCCTGATAATCGCGCTGCCGCTCCAACCATTGCGGATGCGCTTGCGACATGAAGTGGCTGATGTCCAATATTTCTGTCGCGCGTCCATTCAAAATTGACGTACCCAAATATCCAGGACGTGACGCAGACGGATCGATTTCCAACTTGTCCGCGATGATGTCAAGCACCTTTTCAACCACCAAGCCCATCTGGCGTCCGGCATCGTCAAAAACCAACATGGAAAAACGCTTGGCTCGGTCTGTTGGCACGTCGCACATAAACTGAACCGGCATCAGTTCGTCGCGATATTGCAACACAAACCGCTGATCAATCTCTTCAAGCTGATCGAGCGAAACCGTTTCAAGGCGATTGACCAACGCCAAAGGCACCGCATGTTGAACGGCCGCATTTGGTGAAAACAACAACAGATCGGTGTTGTCGATTTCATCTTCCGCATCACCGTTTGATAGATGC
>CAJXLH010000060.1 GCA_913055925.1 uncultured Maritalea sp.
AAGAATTTCGTTCTCCATTGCCAATATTGCTTCAAATGCTTTTCTGGGGCGCCCTCGCGCCATGTTTAGAATTTGGTTGGAATCCACATCGGGCGGCAATTGGAGATTGTTTTGCAACACCGTTAGCACGTCATCTGTGCTCAATACGGACAATTTGAGCAAACGACAGCGCGAACGGATGGTCGGCAGCGTTCCACCTAACCTGTTAATAGTTAGCAAAAACAATGTATTTGCTGGCGGTTCCTCAAGTGTTTTTAACAGTGCATTTGCTGCATTGGCATTCATATCATCGACACTGTCGACGATGCATACCCTCAGTCCAGCACCCGCTGCACTCGTTTGAAAAAAACTAACGGCATCTCTTACAACTTCAACGCTAATGTTGGCAGCAAATTTGCCCGTTTTGTGGTTGAAGGCACGGCGAATGACTTTAAGGTTTGGGTGCGCGCCATTTGCAACCATTTGCGCAACACGTTCCGCTGGTTCGCCACTTGTTTTGCTCAGCAATCGTCGTGCTACATCAAATGCGAATGTGGCTTTGCCGATACCTTTTTGACCTGCGATCAACCATGCATGGTGAAGTTTGCCTTCGTCCTGCGAAGACAAGATGCTCTGAATAGCTTCATGGTGCCCTACCAAATGCTGGTTGGCTTCTGGTGGAAGCAATTGGGGCAATTGGTCAGCATGCTCGGGAAACGAGCTATCCTGGCTCATGCTGCAAGCTGCTCAAAACGATCCTGAACTTTTGTCCAGATGTCTTGTTCCATGTCGTCAGCGGTCTGCGCGCCATCAACCACGATGAAGCGATCCGAGTGCGCACGGGCAATATCAAGAAAATTTCGACGCAAATGTCGGTGCCACTCAATATTTTCTTTTTCGTATCGATCTGGCGGGAGGTTTAAGCCGTCTTCTTCCGCACGCTTGCGAACGCGTTCAAACGCTTGTTCTGGGGCCATGTCGATCAAAATCGTCAGGTCTGGCGTTATGCCATTCAGCGCCAGAGACTCTAATGCATCAATTAGCTCATCCGGCACGCCACCTGTTAAGCCCTGATAGGCACGCGTTGAATCGTGAAAACGATCGGAAAGCACCCATTTGTCTGATTGGAGATTTGGCTTAATCATCGAGTTCACGTGGTCCAAGCGTGCGGCAGCAAAGAGAATTGCCTCTGCACTTGGTCCCCAGCTTTCCGACTTACCCTGTAGCAAGAAAGAACGGATGGCCTCTGCGCGCGGTGTTCCGCCAGGTTCACGTGTGCGAATGGCTTCGACGCCGTGTTTGCTCAAATTGCTGACGAGCCGACGGATTTGGGTAGACTTCCCTACTCCTTCGCCACCTTCAAAAGTGATGAATTTCGCGCTCATCGCAATATCGTCCAGTTGATTAGTTTAGCCAACCCAAAGTGAGTTCTTTAAAGGCATCGCTAGCTCTTCGCACCAATCCGCCCTGTTCAACAGTCTCAGCAGCGAAAAGTGGCGATGTTTGGATGAGCTTATCATTGCACCAAATTTTGAGATCAGCAATTTGATCGCCACGCTCAACAGGTGGTTTGATGGGCCCATCATAAACGATGCGTGCCTCCAAACAACGTCGAGACCCTTTTGGCAGATAAAGCGCAACTGGTCCATCGCCAATCAAATCGACGTTTGGTTTTTCCCCGCCATAAACCGGAATATCACCGACGACTTCTCCATCATCAAAAGCATCGAGCCGTTCAAAGTTACGAGAACCCCATGTGACGAGTTTTCGGGCTTCTTCTGACCTTTGACGCTTGCTTTCCATGCCGTGCAAAACAGCGATCAAGCGCCGTCCGCCCTCAGTCGTGCTGGCAACAATCCCGTAGCCGGAAGCCTCGGTGTGACCAGTCTTTAGCCCGTCCACGCCAATACCTTCATCCAACAAAGTGTTTCGGTTGGACTGATTGATGCCGTTCCATTCAAATGACGGCTCAGCAAAATAGCCATAATATTGCGGGAACTCGCTGATGATGTAGCGAGCTAGGTTTGCTAAATCGCGCGCCGTAACAGTCATGTTTTCGTCTGGCAAACCCGTCGAATTTTCAAAATTTGAATCGTTCAGCCCGAGATCTTTGGCTTTTTCATTCATCAGGCGCACAAAGGTTGCTTCGGTGCCGCCAAGCCCTTCTGCAATTGCAATACTTGCGTCGTTGCCGGATTGAATAATGATTGATCGCAGAAGATTTTCTACGCTGACTTTCGAGTTAAGTTCAGCGAACATGGTTGATCCGCCAGAAGAAGCACCACCTTCGCGCCAGGCTTTTTCCGAAATGAACATTTCATCATCAAGCGCTAGCCGGCCCCTATTGAGATAGTCAAATGCAACCGCGACCGTCATCAGCTTAGCCATTGAGGCAGGTTGCATTGGTTCATCTGCATTTTTTTGAAAAAGGATCGTGCCAGATTCATGGTCCATTAGGACTGCAAATTTTGCGCGGGTATCGAAATCTAACTGCGCAAATGCTGGACCAAAACTAAACAATGCAAATTGCAGCGCGCACGCCACAAACATACTGATAACACGCAATGCGCTCATACATTCCTCACCGAATTTACTTCGGCCCCCGCTCGATGGAATGAATATATTGCGGAGTTTGAATTATTTAAAGGGTGAAATCCACAATACCGAGACTTGCCGCCAAGTCATTTATGTCATCGCGAAGAACACCGGGGCGCAATCCTTCGATGACGACCTGGTTTTGCGTACCGTTTGACGTTGTAAGCTCTCGGATATCAACAACTGAAAGCAAAGCAAATTCTTGGGCGACACGGTGTGCTGCGTCTAGACTGCCATAAACACCAATTGATTTCGGTTCAAAGCTGTTGATTTTGCTTTCCAAAGCTTGCTGCAGAGCTGGATTTGCAAGCATCTCGGTTGCTTGGTGTGCATCATTGACGAAACCGCCTGCAACTGGCTGCCGCGCTGAATATGAAGAAATAAGAAGATTGGTTGCCTCTCCGTCATATCCAGGCATTTGCGTCATCGGTGTGCGTTTCGGCGGCGTTGGTGAATTCAAACTCTTGTTGAAGTCTGCCAGTGACAAAGAAGCCAAACGGTTTGTATTCGCAAATGCCAGACGCGAACTACCACGCTCTAGGTCGGTTTTTGTATTGATACTTGCAACAAGAAAGCGGGTATCGTCGCCATTCAACGGCGCTTTTCCGACATATTGCACACGAACCTTTGCGGTACCCTGCTGCTTAATGCGCAACACGTCTGCGGCTTTACTTGAAAGGTCAATCATCCGGCCATGTGCAAACGGACCACGGTCATTCACGCGAACGAGCGTAGAAATGCCATTGGCGACATTTGTCACACGAACATATGACGGCAGCGGCAATGTTGGGTGCGCTGCACTGAGCATGTTTTGGTCAAAGATCTCTCCATTTGCCGTTAGACGGCCATGGAAATTTGGACCATACCAAGACGCCACACCGACCTTGTCGTAGCCGGGTTGCTCTTTTGGATGGTACCACTTTCCGCGAACTTTGTATGGTTTGCCGACTTGGTAACGCCCGCCGCCTTTGCGCACATTTGAGCTAGAGGTCAAACGCGGCGATGCAGACACACCGTATTCTTTTGATGAGAATTTGGTTTTGTTGTTGACGTTTCCGCCACTCAGCCAGCTATTTGATCCGCCACAAGCTGCCAACGGCAGCACAAATGCAACTGCAGCAATAAATTTTGCTTTGCGATAAAAAGCGGAAGAACCCATGACAACCATATAATTTGAGAAACTACTACAATTTTATACATCGGCTGACGCGATGTTTCTATTGCTAGAAGTGCGCATGGTTGCCGCTTTGTTAATTCAACGTTTTAATAAGAATTAAGGCAATTCTGTGTCACAATTTTTTGCGACTTATAGGATATAAAGCTTTCTTTATATCCTATATATGCTATTAGTGCGGCAACAAATTATGGGGCAAAGGTAACCACGCAATATGAACAAGCTACAAAAACTCCTTGATGAACGGGGCATTTTGCTTGCCGATGGCGCAACTGGAACGAACCTAATCCCGATGGGCCTTGATTCTGGACAAGCGCCAGAAGCGTGGAATTTCGACCACGTTGATCGAATTGAGAAGCTACATCAGTCATTTATTGACGCTGGCTCCGATATCTTGGTGACCAATAGCTTTGGCGGCACTGCACGCCGGTTGCATTTGCATGATTTGCAAGACCAGGTTGTTGAAATCAACAAGGCTGCTGCAGAGATCGCTGGCAATTTGGCGGCAAAGTCTGGGCGCGAAATTGTGATCGCTGGTTCCGTTGGTCCAACAGGCGACCTGCTCGTTCCGTTGGGTGAGCTGACCTATGAAGGTGCTGTTGAGGCATTTGTAGAGCAGATGACGGGCCTCAAACAAGGCGGTGCGGACGTTGCTTGGATTGAAACAATGTCTTCACCAGAAGAAATTGAAGCGGCAATTGAAGCCGCTGGTGAAGTTGGTCTTGATTATGTGGTCACAGCGAGCTTTGACACCGCTGGCAAGACGATGATGGGATTGGCCCCTGGCGATTTTGGCGAGCAGATGCAAGCCAAAGAAAAGCGCCCTGTCGCTTTTGGCTCTAACTGTGGCGTTGGTGCTTCTGATTTGTTGGTTGCTGCAATTGACATGGTGGCGCACTCTGGAGGCATTCCAGTGGTCGCAAAGGCAAATGCGGGTATCCCGCAGATTAAAGGCGAGAAAGTTGTCTATTCTGGTTCTCCAGAACTTATGGGCGACTATGCAAAGCTTGCAATGAACCTTGGTATTTCGATCATTGGTGGATGTTGCGGCAATAGCCCTGCCCATGTGAAAGCGATGGCCGAGGCTGTTCGCACGCACAATGGCGGGGATGCCCCAACAGAGGCCGAGATCATCGAAACATTGGGCCCATTGGTTTCACCAAAATCCAACAAAAAAGCCGCTGACCGTGGTGGTCGCCGCAGAAGACGTTCTTAATCTACAAGTTTTGCGTTTATAGGGATAATCAAAATGGCTGACGAAGAAGACGATATCATCCTATCTGAATTGAGTGATGAAGAACTGTCCGAACAGATGCAGGACGATCTTTATGACGGCTTGAAAGAGGAAATCGAGGAAGGCGTGAATATCTTCCTTGAGCGCGGTTGGGCGCCATACGATATCCTTACAAAAGTGCTTGTAATGGGCATGAAAACTGTCGGAGATGACTTCCGCGACGGTATTTTGTTTGTCCCAGAAGTGCTGTTGGCCGCCAACGCCATGAAATCTGGCATGGCAATCTTGCGCCCGCTGCTCACCGAAACTGGTGCACCAAAAATGGGCAAGATGGTTGTTGGCACCGTAAAAGGTGACATTCATGACATTGGTAAAAACCTTGTTGGCATGATGATGGAAGGTGCTGGTTTTGAGGTCATCGACCTGGGGATCAACACAGATGTCGACAAGTTCCTTGATGCGATTGAAAAACACAAACCAGATATTCTCGGCATGTCAGCTCTTTTGACGACAACGATGACTTACATGAAGGTCGTGATTGATACGTTGAAGGAAAAGGGCATTCGCGATGAACTGATCGTTCTTGTCGGCGGCGCGCCGCTAAACGAAGAGTTTGGCGAAGCAATCGGTGCAGATGCATATTGTAAAGATGCTGCTGTGGCCGTTGAAACGGCGAAAAAACTGGTTTCTCAAGCGGCGTAAGCATGTCTATCTCAACGCGAAAATCTGACAAAAATCGATCTCGCACGGGCGTCGTTGCTTGTGGTGCATTGGCGCGCGAAGTTCTTGCATTGCAAGAGCAGTTTGGCGCAGACAAGTATGAATTGAAGTTCTTACCCGCAAAATTGCATAACTCGCCACATGAGATTCCGCAGGCGGTAGATGACGCGCTGAGCGAGATTGCGACACGATGCGACAATCTATTGGTTGGGTATGGCGATTGCGGTACCGGTGGCGTTTTGGATGTGGTTGTGGCGAAGCACGGTGCAACGCGTATTCAGGGTGCACATTGTTATGAGTTTTATTTGGGCGTTGCAGAATTCACAGCAATTCATGACGAAGAGCCAGGCACTTTTTATCTGACAGATTTCTTGGTTCGTCAGTTCGATACGCTTGTCTATAAACCACTTGGACTAGATCGCCACCCGGAATTGCTAAACGACTATTTCGGCAATTACACCCGGGTGCTTTATTTGTCCCAAACAACTGACCCGGGTCTCGTTGAAACGGCCAAACATGCAGCACATCGTTTGGGTTTGCGATTTGAACACCGACACACTGGCTTTGGCGACTTAGAATCCGCAATGAAGGGCGCAGCCTAATGTCTCTAACTGTTATTTATTGGCGCGATATCCCAACGCAAGTAACGTTTGGTAAGGGACGCAAGGCGATCAAACGCCCCCTCGCCGACCGATTTTTAGTCGCCGTCGACAAGGCAGCGATGAAAGCTGGTTTGGACGACACAGATAGCTATCTTGCTGAGTGGCGTCGCGAAAATGTCGATATCGCAGACGAAAACCCGAATGAGGCTGTCGAACGCATCGCCAGCGAATTGGAAGACACCTTCCCAACCAAACAACTCTCAATAATTGCCAACAATGGCGGCAAACTAATTGAAGGCTAAGGCTAAATGACTGTACGCACTATTCTTTCTTCACCGACAAAAGAAATCGCTATTGGTTTCGATCAGCCATTTTGTGTAATTGGCGAACGGATCAACCCGACCGGCCGCAAAAAGCTAGCGGCGGAAATGAAAGAGCACAATTACGAAACCGTGCAAGCCGACGCATTGGCGCAGGTTGCGGCTGGTGCGCATGTTCTGGACGTAAACGCAGGCGTGCCTCTGGCTGACGAGCCAAAAATCTTGGCTGAGTGTATTCAGCTGGTACAAAGCCTTACTGATGTGCCGATTTCGATCGATAGTTCAATCATCGATGCGCTTGAAGCTGGCCTTTCCGTTTATCAGGGCAAGCCGCTCGTGAACTCTGTCACAGGAGAGGAAGAATCGTTGGAACGGGTTCTTCCATTGGTGAAAAAACATGGCGCTGCAGTTGTTGCCATTTCGAACGACGAGACCGGCATTTCAACCGATCCAGATGTTCGCTACGCAGTCGCGAAAAAGATTGTCGAGCGTGCTCAAGACCACGGCATCCCGAAAGAAGATGTTGTTGTTGACCCGTTGGTTATGCCAATTGGCGCGATGAATGATGCAGGTCAACAAGTGTTCCGTTTGCTTCGCCGGCTGCGAGAGGAGCTGCAGGTGAACACGACTTGCGGCGCATCCAATGTTGGTTTTGGCATTCCAAACCGACAAACGATGACAGGTCACTTTATTGCAATGGCTGCGGGTCACGGCATGACCTCAGCGATCATGAGCCCACTGCACAAAGAACAAATGGATGCAGTTCGTGCAGCCAATGTGTTGAACGGCCTTGATCCAGACTGCGCAGAATGGTTGCGCGCGAACCGCCCTGTTGGTGAAGCCGATGGCGCTGCTGGCGGTCGTTCACGGCGTTCTGGCCGTCGCCGTCGCGGCTAAGCTACGGACAATAACAGTGAGCGCAGCAGAAAAAGATGCATTGGTGGTCTTTCAGCCCTCTGGGCGAAAGGGACGTTTTCCGGTTGGAACGCCAGTACTTAGTGCTGCGCGCGAACTCGGCGTTTATGTCGAGAGTATTTGCGGTGGCCGCGGGATCTGCGGCAAATGTCAAGTTAGCGTTGCAGAAGGTCAATTTGCGAAGTTTGGCATAACCTCACACGCGAGTTCTCTTTCAGCCATTGGGCCGATTGAAAACCGTTACGACGAAAAACGCGGTTTGGCTGATGGCTGTCGTCTGTCATGTTCGGCAACAATTGAGGGCGATCTCGTTGTTGATATACCAGATGCATTCAAAGTTGCCGGTCAGACTATTCGCAAAGACGCGACCACTGATGCGATGGTGCGCAATCCCGTCGTGCGCCCTTATTATTTGGAAGTCGCTGAACCAGACATGCACAATCCGCTTGGCGATGGTGACCGCTTATTGTTGGCGTTATCCGAGCAGTTTGGCATCACCGATGTTTCGATTTCCCACTTTTTGAAACGTGATCTTCAAAAAACGCTTCGTAAAGCCGATTGGAAAGTGACCGTTGTCGTTCATGACAACGGGTCGACCAAACGCATTGTTTCGATCCGCGAAGGTTACGATGATCTTGTCACCGGTCTTGCTGTTGATATTGGCTCAACAACGATCGCAGCTCACTTAACAGATCTCACGTCCGGCGAAATCTTGTGCTCGACGGGTGTTGCCAACCCTCAAATTCGGTTTGGCGAAGACCTCATGTCGCGCGTCTCATACGTGATGATGAATACCGACGGTCGTGAAAACCTACGTTCGGCGGTCGTTGACGCCGTAAATGGTTTGGTAGACCAACTACTCGAGCAAAGCGATACCCCACGAGAAGCGCTTTTAGATGCCGTGTTTGTTGCCAACCCGGTAATGCATCATTTGTTCCTCGGTTGGGACCCAACCGAAATTGGCCAAGCTCCATTTGCGTTGGTGCAATCAGCAGCTGTGAATTGTGCGGCTTCTGACATTGGTTTGAAATTGGCAGCTGGGTGCCAAGTTTATTTGCTACCGCTTATTGCCGGGCATGTGGGCGCTGACGCGGCGGCGGTTTTGTTGGCACAACATCCTGAAACTGAAACTCACGCAACTTTGGTCGTGGATGTAGGTACTAACGCGGAAATAGCGCTTTGGGACGGTACGCAATTGCTTGCTGCGAGTTCGCCGACAGGACCAGCGTTTGAGGGCGCTGAAACTTCGTGTGGCCAAAGAGCGGCCCCAGGCGCCATTGAGCGTATTCGTATCGACAAAGAAACACTGAAATGTCGTTACAAAATCATCGGTGTTGATGAATGGTCGGATGATCCTTCGTTCGAAGAAAAGGCGGCGAAACTCGGCGTCACAGGCATTTGTGGCTCAGGCATTATCGAAATCATGGGCGAAATGCTGCTTGCTGGCATTATCTCACCTGACGGTATTATCCGAGCGCCAAAGACCGAAGCCGAGGAAGGCATTCTAGTCGAAAACGATCGCACCTGGAGCTTTGTCGTCCGTGAAGGCACGCCGCACATTCAAATTACTCAAAATGATGTTCGGGCAATCCAATTGGCGAAGGCAGCCCTTTATGCTGGTGTGAAACTGTTGATGGCAAAATCGGGTCTTCAGCAGGTCGAAGAAATTCGCCTTGCTGGCGCATTTGGGTCCTACATTGACCCCGCATATGCGATGCTGCTGGGCCTTGTGCCAGATTGTAAAGTTGAAAATGTCAAAGCCGTTGGCAACGCCGCGGGGCAAGGCGCTTTGATCGCGTTGCTCGATCACACTGCGCGAGAACGCATTGAAACTACAGCGCAAAATGTCACTAAGATCGAAACGGCTCTAGAAGCCGAATTTCAGGATCTCTTTGTGGCAGCCATGGGTTTACCCAACACTCAAGACGCGTTTGAACAAACGCGCCAGCATTTCGACATGGCCACTTTTGTGCCAACACAATCTGGCGAAGAAGGCGCGCGCCCACGACGAAGAGGTCGACGAAATCGCGCGCGCTAACACCTTATGCGGTTAGATCTGCCGGTGGTGTAAGCCCATTTGCGAGACAGGCTGTTGTAACTGTGTTCGCGAGCAAGCAAGCAATCGTCATCGGGCCAACGCCGCCAGGAACCGGCGTGATGGCCCCTGCTCGTTCGCTCGCGCTTGCAAACTCTACATCTCCGACCAGTTTGGTTTTGCCGTCGCCTTTTTCTGGCGCATCGACACGGTTGATGCCCACATCGATAACGGTTGCGCCTTCTTTGATCCAATCGCCTTTTACCATTTCGGGCCGCCCAACTGCTGCCACAACAATGTCTGCGTCTTTGCAAATAGCCGCTAAGTCTTTCGTACGTGAATGAGCAGTCGTAACGGTCGCGCTATCGCGCAGCAACAATGCACCCATTGGTTTGCCTACAAGATTGGAACGGCCTATCACCACTGCATTCTTGCCCGACAAATCACCTAACTCATCTCGCAGAAGCATCAAGCAGCCGAGCGGTGTACATGGTACCGGCCCGGGCAAACCTATGGCCACTTTGCCGACATTCTCTGGGCTGAAGCAATCCACGTCTTTTGCGGGCGACAACGCGTTGATGATCTTGTTTTCATCAATATGCTTTGGCACTGGCAATTGACATAAGATGCCATGCACATCTTCTCGATTGTTCAGCTCATCAATGAGCGCCAGCACTTCGTCTTCCGTTGCGGTCTCAGGCAATTCGAATTTGAACGAGTTCATGCCAACTTCGACTGTTTGTTTAGCCTTGTTGTTCACGTAAACTTGGCTCGCCGGATCATGCCCAACAATGATAACCGCCAAGCCCGGCGTTAGACTATGCTTGGATTTTAGTTCGTCAACGTGCGCGGCAATTTTCTTGCGCAAGTCGGCCGCAAACGCTTTGCCATCTATGATTTTTGCACTCATTTTCTTCCCCACTATTGTTTGGCAAACGATCTAAGAGTGATCCCTTTTGCCGAAATTGTATCTCGAACCGCTCGAGCGATACGAATGGCGTGCTCATTGTCGCCATGTACGCAAACTGAATGCGCCGATAATTTTATTTCTTCGCCACTAACGGCATGAACTGTACCTTTATCGAGCAACTGGTTGATCTGCGCAGTCACCTGTTCCGCATCATGCAATACAGCACCTTCAATCGAGCGTGATGCGAGTTGGCCCTCATTCGTATAAGCGCGATCAGCAAATACCTCGTCGAAACTTCGAAGTTCCAATTGCTGCGCAGCTCTCTTCTGTGCGGTTCCGGAAATTGCAAGAATTTGCACGTCTGGCATCAGTTCGCGAATTGCGCCGTAGGCCGCAAGCGCGAGTTCATCTGATTCAGCTGTCATGTTGGCAAAAGCACCATGCAGCTTCACATATTCAATGCTGGTGTTTAGGCGCGATGCGACCTTTTGAAAACGTTCAATTTGACGCTTAAGCTGCGCATTCAACTCTTCAGCCGAGAGTTCTAACCGTACGCGTCCAAAGTTTTCTTTGTCTTCAAACCCAGGATGTGCGCCAATTGCTACGCCATGATCTTTGGCGCGTTCTATGGCAACTCGAATGGTTTCCTCATCGCCGGCATGTCCACCGCAAGCGATATTGGCGCTCGTGATGATTTTCATAAGCGTAGCGTCGTTTGGACTGCCTTCGCCAAGGTCCGCGTTTAAGTCAATCCATTCACGCATACCATTGATCCTCACGGCCTAGTTTTTGCGCAGACGTAAGAGTAACAGGAGAAAACACAATTTCCGTATTTGGCCTGAGTTGCGCAAATCGGTCCTGATCCGCGTCA
>CAJXLH010000061.1 GCA_913055925.1 uncultured Maritalea sp.
TGTCTGGCCGCACATCCATCGATATGGATCCAGAAATCAAGCCAGAACTATACGAAACCGCTGGCTTTAAGGTCACGGGTAGCCGCGCGGTACGTGTTGATATTTTGGAACGTCTTGCCGACCTTATTCGCCCGCTTATTGCGTTCGATCCCAATCGCAATCAAGACACACCGCCAGAGGGTGCAGCTGAGGGCAATGGTTTCCGCGTGACCGTAGAAATGACCTCATTGCTTGGCTGTGCTGGCGAAGAGTTTTCAACTGTGTTGAAGTCGCTCGGCTATAAGGTAAAACGCACACCGATTGAAGCGACGGAAGAGGCAACTGCGGAAACGACAGCCGCGCCGGAACAGACCGAAGCAGCCGAAACCCCGACTGACGTGGCGGCAACAGAAGCACCAGAGGCGTCTACCGAAGTGACTGATGCGGTGGAAGCTGATGCTGAGCCAAAGTTTGATGAAGTTTGGTCGCCAGCGCCGCGTCGCAACCCGAACTTCAACAACAAAAAGCGCAACAATAATCGTCAAGCATTTGCCAACGGCAAAGCAAAGGACAAAGGTCCGCGCAAAGGCCCACACAAAGGCAAACCACGCACCGCACCAAAGCCCAAGGCAATCGACCCAGATTCGCCATTCGCGGCATTGGCTGCGCTTAAAAAATAGATGCGATGAACGAGCCGCAAGCCAAGCAACGCATTGACAAATGGCTTTGGTTTGCGCGCTGCGTTAAAACAAGAACACTCGCGCAAAAGCTTGTAAATGGCGGCAATGTGCGCGTGAACTCAGAACGCGAAGTCTCTGCGTCGGCAAAGATCAAAGTGGGCGACGTACTCACCATTTCCTTGCCACGTGGCATTCGCATCCTAAAAGTGGTCGCCCCCGGTGAAAAACGCGGCTCGGCAACTTTAGCCGCTGAGCTTTATGAAGATCTAAGCCCACCACCGCCGCCCAAATCCGATGGTCCTAGACCATTGCCCCAAGCCGTACGCGAAAAAGGCAGCGGTCGTCCGACCAAAAGAGAACGGCGCGAGACAGATCGACTGAAACCCGAGTGACAAATTGGCGCGGCGATAAGGTAAGGCAAAATCATCAATTGAAACAAAGCCATGGCGTGCGCTGTAAAATAGGATTTTGCAATGCGTGAAAGCTTTGAAAAGTCTTGCTCAAAACCCCACTTGCGCTTTTGAGAAAAATTCATTAGCCAATAAGCCGTTAGTTTCTTGGGGACCGGGTAAGTCCAGTTGCACCTTCCCAGCTGCGCAAAAGAAAATCGACCAAACGGAACGACTATTCATATGACTTATATCGTCACCGACAATTGTATCATGTGCAAATACACCGACTGCGTGGAAGTGTGCCCAGTGGACTGCTTCTATGAAGGTGAAAACATGCTCGTCATCCACCCGGACGAGTGCATTGACTGCGGCGTGTGTGAACCAGAATGCCCAGCAGAAGCGATTGTGCCTGATACAGAACCTGGCAACGAAAAATGGCTAGAGCTGAACACCAAGTTCGCTGAGATTTGGCCAAACATTACCGAGAAACGCGACCAAATGCCTGACGCCGAAAAATATGACGGCGAAACTGGCAAGCTTGAAAAGCACTTCTCTGAAGCGCCCGGCGAAGGCGATTGATCCGCATCTTGCTTAGCAAGAGTTAAGGATAAACATATGCAAAAAGCGGCAAAATTGCTTTTGTCGCTTTTTTGTGTTACATTGTTGCAATAGTCGCAAGTTTGTCGCGTACCCAACCGTGCCGTAGGGCACGTTTTTTTTGCTCTATCGCTATGGCGTTAAGAGTTTGTTTACCGACAAAAACCTCGCGAGAGACGGGGTTGTGCCAGTTGGCCACTATGCGACAACAAATCGGTTCGGACCGGATTGCACGATATATGTGCGAGGGCGTCAATTAGGAGTATTACCGAATGACAACAAAGAAGTCAGTTCAACGTCAAGGTTTCAAAACAGGTGAATTCATTGTGTATCCAGCGCACGGCGTTGGCCAAATCACCGGCATCGAAGAGCAAGAAGTGGCCGGCATGTCACTTGAGCTATTCGTCATCAATTTTGAGCAAGACAAACTGACCCTTCGCGTTCCACTCGCCAAAGTGAAAAGCGTAGGCATGCGCAAACTTGCAGAAGACGACACTGTAGAAAAAGCGCTAACGACTGTAACGGGCCGCGCGCGCGTAAAGCGCACCATGTGGAGCCGTCGTGCTCAAGAATATGAAGCCAAAATCAACTCAGGCGATTTGATTTCAATCTCAGAAGTTGTGCGTGACCTTTATCGGTCTGAAGAGCAGCCAGAGCAGTCTTATTCAGAGCGCCAGCTTTTTGAAGCAGCGATTGACCGCATGTCGCGCGAAATTGCAGCCGTGAAGAAAGTTAGCCTGACAGAGGCGCTAAAGTTGATCCAAAAAAACTTAGCGAAGAGCCCTCGTCGCGGCGCGAAATCTGATGATTCAGAGGAAGCGGCTGCCTAGTTAGGCGCAAAAAATAACGAATAGTTGTAAGGCCGTCCTTTTGGGCGGCCTTATTTTTTGACCACGATTTTATAGCTTTGCCCAGGCACCAATTGGTCACCCGGCAATAGGCCATTCAACACATTGAACAACGCCGACGCGTCGCTCACCCCTTGCATACGCGCAACCATTTGCGCGGGACTGGTACCCGACTTCGCTTCCACCACCATAATGTTGGATTTGCTTGAGGTCATTACTGCGAATTTTGCGGAAGCTTTTCAGTGTGTTCGTAAAATCATCGCGCAATCGTTTGCTGCTTTGTTTCGCTGCAAAAATAAAGCGATAAACCTGCCCGTCAAATCGCAACACGGCAATTTCAAACGCCCAATCCTTGGTCTTGGCGGAGGCACGAACCGCATCAATGGCACCTAAATTCATCGGCTTCACGCTCGACGCGTCCAAGCCAGCTACCCAGCCCGATTTCATATAAGCATCAAGGCTCATCTCTGGCGGCACAAAAACGCTATCAAATCGCGCCGCGGTGCCATCCTTTGCGACGCCAACAATGGAGGCATTGCCATTACTCAGACTGTAAGCCTTAGGCAAGCTAAACAGAAAGCCAAGATTGGGGTGGATATATTTCTGACCCGCAATCGCCCCGTTGTTTGGGTTAGGGCCAAAAGCAATACCATCAATGGCGTCTAAATAGCGATCCCTCTCATTCAGCCCAATGCCCGGTGCGCCAAATCCGCGTGCCGCTTTGACCGCCAACTCGATGCGATCCGGCGTTGAAGGGTGAGACGAAAGAAAATCGTCCACCGACTGTTCTTTGCTGCGGAAGGCCGCGAATTGCCCCATTGCCCCTAAGAAACGCGCAGCCGCATGCGGGTCATATCCCGCCTGTCCAGCAATACGCACACCTTCCCGGTCCGCCGACAATTCTTGCGCCTGAGAAAACGCCGCCAGCGATAGCTTTGACCGCGCGGCGGATTGATCCGTTTCTGGATCAGAACCCAGAATACCCGAGATCACACGGTCCACAATTTTACTCGTCCGTTCACGGTTCGAGCGCTCTCGCGCGTGCCGCAATGTGAGGTGCGCAATCTCGTGGGCGATGACCGCTGCCAGTTCGGCCTCGTCATTCGCCAACGCCAAAATGCCTCGAGTGACGTAAATATAGCCGCCGGGCAACGCAAACGCGTTCACATCTTCACTGTCCAGAATGGTTACAGTGAGCTTGGAGTTGCCCTCACCTGCAGCAACCAACAATTTGCCCGCCAGCCGCGCCAGCATAATCTCAGCAGCGCGGTCATCGTAGACGCCACCATAAGTCGCAATGATTTTGGGGTGTTCGCGTTGACCAATAATCTCATCGCCTGGTGACGTACCCGCAGGCACCGCAACGGATCCATCCCCTAAACGGGAAACGCCCACATTGGGCCCACCGTTGAAAATAGTGGTGCAACCCAAAAGCCCAGCGCTAATGGTCAAGGCAACGCCTATGCGAACAAACTGGTTCATCTCAGCGCCAAAACCTCAATTTGCTCGGGATGGGTCACATCAATACGCGGGCCATCGTCCACATCAATCCAGCCGCGAATGCGCACCAAAGCGTCGTCTAATTCCCGCAGATCAATGCCCAGTGCCGTAAAATGCTTCACCGCACGCCGGTCAATCACCGCTGTGAAGTCAGTCTTCCAATCGCGCCCAAAGTTCAAATAAACCCGATGTGCCGTGTCACCGACACCAAAAATGCGCCCCTCAACAAGCTCATAATGCCCCTCGCGCTGCTCGAGCTTTTGTGGCTTGTGACCATCACGAATGGCGTAATAAGCATGATCCCACACGCCCTTGCGTTCAGCGCGTGCTTTGCGTTCCGCATCCAGCAAATCCGCCAAGCAATGGCGATTGTCATCGAATGAGTAAACCCGCGCCAATCCGGCTTCGATCACCGCTTGTTGCGCCCACTTAGATTTGTCGTCGTTGACAAAAAGATGCCCCAGCACCCGCCCATGCCGGTCTTTTCGCGCACCGCCATAATAAACGCGCGCATTCTCGCCATAAGCGAACTCGTGCAAAAAAGCCTGCGCTTCATCAGCCAAAGGCCACTTCTTAAAACCTACACGCCCAAGCGGTAATTTTGGTGCCTGCATACCAATGAGGCGAATTTTCTCGCCACTATCCAGCACCACAGTGTCACCGTCCGTGACTTCCACCACGCGCCCCTTTAGGCCCGGCTTCAGCGTTTCGCAGCTCAACGCAATTGACGGAGCAAAGGCCATAACACCCACAATCATTGACGTGATGAACTTGGTGAAGATTTTAGACAAGAAACAACGCGCCCCAAAAACAAATCGAATTGTGGCTGATGTTGCATGAAATTGCGGCGAAAATCATCCCCATTTGAGACTTTTCTCTAAGCCAAGCCCATACTATGTTGCGCGCGTGGCTGGTCCCGTAGCTCAGCAGGATAGAGCATCAGATTCCTAATCTGAGGGTCGCGCGTTCGAATCGCGCCGGGATCACCATCAAACTTTCAGATTTGGTGCTGTTTCCGACCAGCACCGCTTTCCAACTGATTTTTGAATTGGTGCGCGATTTCCGAGACCTTCACTTCGCGAAGTTCAGCTTGAAACGCGCTTGAGGCCTTTGCGAGGGCGTTGGCGGTGAACTGGTCCGCGGCCTTTTCCATAAGACATCCAGAGCCGCTTTGGGAAAGACCGATCGCGAATAGTTGGGGTTGGCCAAGTGCCTCGTAAACCTCAATCAAAGAAATTTCCTCAAGCGGTTTTTTTAGGCTCCAACCGCCGCCATGCCCCTTCACGGATATAAGTAAACCGGCATCGCGCAGGCCAGACATGGTGCGCCGAACAACGGATGGGTTGGTGCCCAGCATTTTGGCCAATTGCGATGATGTCGCAGGCCCTTTCATCTCGGCCATATGCAATAAAGCATGCAACACACGCGGCAGTCGGTTGTCGGCTCTCATAAGCATCCCCTCACTTGGCGCAAAATGTACACCTTCACCACTCATGATGCAATTGAAAGCACATGGGTTGCGTCACGCGATCTTATGTGACATTTAATGTTACATAAGATCGGAGAACAAAATTGAACCTTCAACACACAGAAAACGAAAGCTTCCCTAAAAACCGATGGTGGATCGCGGTGACATTGCTTGCTGCGAGCTTCATGAGTTTGATTGACGTCACAATCGTCAACGTGGCGCTACCGGAAATTCAAACCAACTTAAATGCTTCAAATGCCGCCTTGGAGTGGGTCGTGGTCGCCTACGTCTTATGTTTCGCGATTGGCTTGGTGCCAAGCGGACGCCTCGGCGACGCTTATGGCCGAAAAAAACTGTTTGTCTTGGGCGTTGTTGGTTTTGCAATCAGTTCGCTAATTTGTGGCCTGGCCCCAAATGTAGAAACATTGGTTTTTGGGCGCGCTATGTTGGGTTTCACCGCCGCAATGCTGAGCCCACAGGTTACGGCGATCCTTCATGTCACATTTCCAAAAAGTGAGAAGCAAACGGTTTTCGGCGTCTTTGGCGCAATCGCCAGCTTAGGCGCAGTTGCGGGAAATATCCTTGGCGGTTTGATCATTGATCTTGATTTTGCCGGACTAAACTGGCGCCCGATATTCCTCGTGAATGTGCCCATCAGCATCGCAATTTTGTCCGTTGTCAAAATTGTCCCAACAGATCAAGGCACGAAAAATGCCCAAGCCGACTTAATTAGCGTAACGCTTTTCGCTGCTGCTACTTTTGGCGTGATTTTTCCGTTCATTGAGGGGCGAAATTTTGGCTGGCCGCTATGGCTAATTTCAAGTCCAATCGTCGCAATCCTCGCGGCAACGATGGTAGTTCGGCGACAGTTTTCACGTGCACAGGCCAAGCGTCCCGAACTCATCCCCGTTGTGCTTTTGAAAAATTTCAAATTTCTTCAGGGGCTTTTGCTGATCGTCCTGTTCTTTTCGGGATTGCCCGGCATGTTTCTAATTCTCGCCATCGTCTTTCAAACAGGGGCCGGCATGTCACCGCTTCAGTCGGGATTAGCAACAGCGCCATTCCCAATCGCTGCGATGATCATGTCATTCTTGGCCCCGAAACTTTTTAGAGGAAAATTGAACTTGAGCATCGCCGTGGGCGCAATGCTACTCAGCGCCGGTTCGTTTTGGCTGCAACGCACAATGGCCAATCACACCGGTGAAATAGATATTCTGACATTTAGCGCACCATTGGTTGTTGCCGGAATTGGGTTGGGCACCGCCGTCACAGCACTATTCCCGTCCATTTTAAGTCAAGTCTCGCACCAAGATGCAGGTGCAGGAAGCGGCGTCTTGCAAACCTTTCATCAGATAGGTGCAGCCCTCAGCATTGCCTTTATCGGTCAATTATTCTTCCAATCACTCAACGAAGCAGCGACCTTGGCAGCATTTCAAAATGCAGCGGCAGTGGCACTTCATTATGGCGTTGTTTCCTTCGGCCTTATTGCCCTCTGGCAGCTATACGTCGCCGTAATCTCAAAGAACTAACGCGCGCCGATGCCGCCAGTGAGAAATGCAAGGTAAGCTTGCGCCACTTCTTTTGGCTCAAGCTTGCCGCCATCTTGGTACCAGCGCGGTATCCAGTTCACACCACCCATAATGAAGCGCGTCATAATCGGTACGAGGTCGGGGCGGATAGAACCATCCGCCGCGCCCATAAGGGCGATATTTTCCAAGCCTTCCGTAAGAACGCGTGAGCGCGCGCGGATATCAGCCTGGGCATGTTCTGGCAGCGCATCAACGTCACCAACCACAGCAACCGCGCCGTTTGAGCAGTGCAAAACGATCAGGTTTTCAATGAAGTAGCAAAGCTTATCGAGGCCCGTCCCCTCATGCTTGTGCGCTTCGGCGCACAGCTCCTCGCAAATATCGAGGGTGCGTTCATAGCAGCCAAGCAACAATTCGGACTTGTTTTTGAAGTAATAGTAGATCGACGGTTTTGAAATCGACAACACGGCAGCAACCTCATCAAGCGACGTCGCTTCATAGCCCTTTTTGTTGAACAAGTTTCCCGCCGCCCGACAGATAAATTCTACCTTTTGGTTGCGAACAGCTTCTCGCTTAAACGGAGAAGGCGCTTGGCTTTTGCTCGCGGTCAAAGGGCTCATTTTTAGGTCCGATCTGTTGGTCGTCTTCGCGCGCTTGAGCGCGCGCGTTCGGCAAATAGCAAATTTGCCCCTATCCCGACAATACCAGAAGAACGCGCCGCCGCGCAATCAAAACTGACTTTGAAATTTAGGATTTGACTTTAAAGTCAGAAACGACTTAATCTTTTGACCAAACCGTAAAAAACGCTGGGGAGAGCGTTGGTTTAAATGGGAGGAGCATGTGCTGTCTGTAAAAGACGTGCAATTGTCGTTTGGCGGCTTGAAGGCGCTGCAAGGCGTCAGCTTTGACGCAAGCGAAGGTGAGATTACCGGGATCATCGGACCCAATGGCGCGGGTAAAACTTCGCTGTTTAATGTCATTTCTGGCTTCTACAAACCAAGCCATGGCAGCGTGATCTTTAAAGGCGAAGATGTCGGGCATCTCAAGCCTGATGCACGTGCGCACAAAGGCATGTCTCGCACATTCCAAAACATCGCGCTCTTTCGCGGCATGACCGTTTTGGACAATATCAAACTCGGCTGCCACACCAATTTGAAAGCCAATGTTTGGTCAAGCCTTCTATATTTTGGCAGCGCCCAAAAAGAAGAACTAAAGGCGCGCAAAGAGATTGAAGAAGAGGTGATCGACTTTTTAGAAATCGATCACATTCGCAAAGCCCCCATCACGGCCCTTTCCTATGGCCTTCAAAAACGCGTGGAACTTGGTCGTGCGCTCGCCATGCGCCCCAAGCTTTTGATGCTTGATGAACCTGTAGCAGGCATGAACCGAGAAGAAACCGCGGACATGGCGCGCTTCATTTTGGATGCACAAGAACGCTTTGGCACCACAATTCTGCTGGTGGAACATGACATGCATTTGGTGATGGACATCTGCTCAAAGGTCGTCGTTTTGAACTTTGGGCAACAAATCGCGGACGGTTCGCCGCAAGAGGTCGCACACAATCAAAACGTCATCGACGCCTATCTCGGGCAAGCGGGGTAGAAAGATGCAATTCGTTCAATTTCTTATAAATGGTTTGATGTCAGGCGCGATTTACGCGCTTATCGCAATCGGCATTGTCGCCGTTTACAAATCAACCCGCGTCGTCAACTTCGCCCATGGCTATATGATCATGATCGGCGCCTATCTTTACTACACTTTTGCCGTACTGTTTCCCGAACTTTCTTGGGCACCATCCTGGCTTTCTGGCTGGGCACCAGAATGGGTAATCGATGGTAAAAACAACGCCAAAATGTTCTCGCCAGAAGCCGCATTTTATGACTGGATTCCCGACATCCCAAGGATCATTTTTGGACTGATTTTTGCGATCATCGGGTCGGGCATCATCGCCTTGTTCATTGAACGTTTTTTGATGCGCCCACTTCTTGGTCAATCAAATTTCTCCATGATCATGGTCACGGTTGGACTTATCTCCGTTTTGTCAGGCTTTAAGAGCCTTTTCTGGACAGGCGATGCCGCCTCAGTGCCGCATCTAACGCCAAACCCTGCTTTCCGGTTAGATTTCTTTGGCACCCCGATTTTCATTTTCGGCGCTAATCTCATGTCGATGATCATCGCTGCTATCATCTTTGGTTACATCGTTTATTGGCTCAGAAAATCATCCGCAGGCGTGGCCATCCGGGCAGTATCTGAAGACCAATCTACTGCTTACTCCATGGGTATCAATGTACCCCGCGTTTTCGCGCAAGCCTGGCTAATTGCGGCCGCGACCGGTGCGATTGCCGGCGCCGTGCTCGCAGCACGCGATGGCGTATCACCATCGCTTGGGCTCTTCGGGTTTTCCGTTCTCGCCATTGTCTTGATGGGCGGCCTCGACAGCTTTGTCGGCGTTTTTATTGCGGCGATGCTGGTCGGCGTACTCGAGGCGCTTGTGCAATGGCAGCTCGGCGGCACTTGGGTTGAAATTGCACCTTATGTCGCGGTGCTCGTGGTGATCATCATCAAACCACATGGCCTATTGGGCTCGCCGGAGGTCGAACGCATATGATCAATGGCAACCGAAAAACTTCGTATCTTGAGGATGAGCAGATCCTCAACAACAATTACAAGAAAGCCTTTGTCGCACTTATGGTCGCCTTGGCTATCGCGCTACCGATTTTTGCCAATGACTACATCATTCTCATGGCATCACTGGTTGGCATTATGTTGATCGCGGTTGTCGGCGTGAATGTGCTTGTTGGGTACACCGGGCTATTGTCCCTTGGACATGCGGGTTTCGTCGCCATCGGCGCCTATGCCGTGTCAATTATTCATGGCCTACTTACTGGCTGGGGCATTCCCGATATTTTGCAACCATGGATCGCGCTACCCGGGGCAATGGCAGCAGCCGCGCTTATTGGAATCGTTGTCGGCCTGCCCTCGCTGCGCGTGAAAGGCATCTATCTCGCGGTCGCAACGCTCAGCGCAAACTTCATCATCATCTTCTTCATTGAAATCGACACCTTTGCGCAATGGACCGGCGGCCGATTGGGCTTAACAACGCCTGACCCAAATTTCTTTGGGTGGGTGCTCGACACACAGCGTGAAGTTTATGTGCTTATCGCGATCTTTAGTTTTGCAACGATCCTGATGGTTCAAAACTTGTTCCGCACACGCGTCGGCCGCGCCTTCATCGCTATTCGTGAGAAAGACTATTCTGCAGAAATCCTCGGGGTTTCGCTATTGAAATATAAGCTCACCAGCTTTGCAATTTCAGCAGCATGCTGTGGCCTTGCGGGCGCAATGTGGGCGTACTTTTATGCCAAGATTTTGCCAGAGCAATTTGAACTTGCCCTGTCGCTGCAACTCGTCGCGGCGCTGATTGTGGGCGGCATGGGACGCACCATGGGTCCAGTATTTGGGGTGATCTTGATCGTTTTAGTGCCAGAAATCCTTAAAATTACAATGGGCGCAATCGGCGGCGGCTCTATTGAAGCTGCACAGCTTCGAGCGCCCATCCAAGAAATCGTATTTGGTTCATTGATAATCGGGTTCGTTTTGTTCGAACCGCTGGGCATTTCCCACATCATGGACCGCTTTTTCCGGGCTTTGAACAGATGGCCGTTCGCGCGCGGATAAATTTTTTAAAGGAGGAACTACAATGACTTCACATAATGATAAGAGCGCCCTCTCGCGGCGCCGCTTTTTGAAAACCGCCGCCGCGGCTGGCGCGGTTACGCTGGCAACCCCGGCAATCGTTCGCGCTCAACCTGCGCACTACATCATCGGCGCGTCACTTCCAATGACAGGGCCGTTTGCAACAGCTGGTCAGCTGATTGCCCCATCATTGAAAATGTTTGAGGCCTTCACCAACCAAGCAGGTGGTATTGGCGGTGTGCCGGTTAAGGTTGCCGTGGAAGATAGTGGCTATGTGCCACAAAACGCGCTGGCCAACTACCAACGTTTGCTTGCCTCTGAAGGCGATGCGGTGATCGGCTACTTTGGCGACTCCACCGGTTTCATGAAGCTGGTTGCGCCAGAACTTAAAGGCGATCAGGCTCGTCTGATGTCGTCGACATCATTCGCTTCCGAATTGGCGAACCCCGCAACCAACCCATATCAATTTATGGCGGGTCCAACCTACGAAGATCAGTTCGACATCTTGCTGCAAAACATAGCAGCAGAGGGCGGCAAGTCGGTTGCATTTATTCACTCCAACACCGAGTTTGGTCTTGATCCAATTGAGCACGGTAAGAAACGCGCCGCA
>CAJXLH010000062.1 GCA_913055925.1 uncultured Maritalea sp.
CCCTTGAAGGTCAAGTTCGCTGATCAAAGCCGGGTGGAGCTCGCCAAACCAGCCCAAAATCAATTTCGGACCAAGCTGCAAACGACCCGCGCGGCCAGGATGCGCCCAATCCGCAGGTTCAGCAACAACTTGCACATTGTTCACGTCCATGCCCAGCGCGTCGAGAGCTGCAAGCGCGTCTGCCTTTGCATCAAACACGTCGACCTTTTGCGCTTTGCCCTGCCAATCGCGCCCAACCTGAGCGAACTTTGCACTGCCTGCGCGCACGCCGGTTGCGAAGTTGTTTTGACCATCGATATTGTCATTCTTGAACACTTGACCAACTTCGAAAAACGCCACGTCGGCAAAACCGCGGTTGGCGTTGCGGCCAACACTTGCAAGCAGTCCCGGTAGCAGCGACGGTCGCATATCCGTTAGATCGGAAGAAATTGGGTTTTCCAATTTCAAGTCGTCATTGCCACCGCCAAATAGTTTGGCTTCTTTTTCGGAGATGAACGACCATGTCACCGCTTCGTTCAGCCCGCGTGCCGCAAAAGTGCGTCGGGCGATGCGACGACGATTTTGGATCGTTGTGAGCATTTTAGGCGCAACGCCGGAAAGGCGCGGCAATGGATCAACGGGCACATTGTCAACGCCAACAATGCGCATCACTTCTTCCACCAAATCGGCTTTGCCCTCAATGTCTGGACGGTAGGATGGCACATTGACCTTCACCACATCGCCCGTGCCTGCGACCCAAAAACCAAGACGGGAAAGGATGGCCTTCACTTCCGCAAATGGCACCTTCAAACCAGTAAGACGCGTGATCTCTGCCAACGGGAAATCAATGACTTTCTCTGGCGATTTCACTTCGCCGGTAACGGTGACTTCGTGCACTTCACCACCGCAGATCTCGAGGATCATTTTTGTGGCCAATTCGATACCCGGCATCACAAATTCCGGGTCGGCATGACGCTCCAAGCGGTAGCGCGCATCGGAAACGATGCCCGTTTTGCGCCCTGTCTGGGCAATCAAAAGTGGCTCCCACCACGCACACTCCATAAAGATGTTGGTTGTCTCGTCGGTACAACCGCTTTCTTCGCCGCCCATAATACCGCCGATACAAAGCGGGCCATTGTCGTCGGCCAAAACACACATGGTTTCATCAAGCTGATAGGTCTTACCATCAAGGGCTAGAATTTCTTCGCCCTTTTTCGCGTTGCGTGCGTGGAACTGACCATTGATCTTATCAGCGTCATAAGCGTGCAGCGGACGACCGCGGTCATAAGAAATATAGTTCGTGATATCCGCAAGGGCGTTAATTGGGCGTAGGCCAATGGCGATCAAACGCTTTTGAAGCCATTCTGGAGACGCACCGTTTTTCACGCCCTTGAACAAACGACCTGCAAACATCTTACAGGCCTGTGGCTCGCCTTCGCCAAACCGAAAATCGACGGTAATGTCGCCTTCGCCTTTTAGTGTTGCGGGCACCGCTTTCACCGTACCGTCTTTCAAATTGCCAATGCCAACGGCAGCGAGATCGCGCGCAATACCGTAAATGCCTGTGGCATCGCCTCGGTTTGGTGTTATCGCGATATCGACAACAACATCGTTTAGGCCAGCATACTCAACATATTTCGTGCCGACAGGTGCATCTTGAGGCAGATCGATAATGCCATCATGCTCGTCAGAAATTAGCAATTCGCGCTCAGAACAAAGCATGCCGTTGCTTTCTTCACCGCGAATATTGCCTTTTGACAAGGTGAACTCAGTACCGGGGATATATGTGCCAACTGAGGCGAAAACGCCTTTCATGCCGGTCCGCGCGTTTGGTGCGCCGCACACAACCTTCACTGGTTCGCCTGAGCCTGTGTTCACCAAGCAGACGCGCAATTTGTCAGCGTTCGGGTGCTTTTCCGCGCTAATGACTTCGCAAACCGTAAAGTCATTCAAAATCTTTGCTTGATCTTCAACTTCCTCGACTTCCAAGCCGACCATGGTGAGCGTTTCAATAATCTCATCATTAGATGCCGTTGTGTCGAGGTGATCTTTGAGCCAATCAATTGTGAATTTCATCGGTTGACTCTTTTGTTGTCTCTTGATTGAACGTCTCGACCAACTCGAAACGTTCACAAACCAGTTTCATATCAGGTGAATACCCGCCATTGCGGGTGAAAAAATCTATATGGCCATCACGCCACGCCGCATAGGAAAGGTCACCCTCTCCTTCTGCTCGTGCAAAATCTTCGTCAACTTCATCAAAACGCTTAACTTCTACCGAAGTGGTTTTAATGATCGCCTTTGGCTGCCCCGCCCAGTTTGGCACGATGAACATTTCGCCAACTTGTGGCAGTGGATCATTGTCCGCTTCATAATGTGCCAAGGCGCCGCATGTGGCAGTTTTCGTGCCAGCAAGCACCAAATCAACAAGCTCATCACGAAGCGCTTGGCCGTCGCCGAACTCGCAAAACTCAAGTGCACGATACTTCAAAGGCAGCTCAGCAACGATAAAGAAGCGTTTGAGCAGATGTGCGAAGCCCCGCGCATCATCGATTGCATAGTGGGTATGTGGCTGATTGCCGATCCAGCTATCCGGAATGCCTCGGGTGGTCCATCGCTCATGCGGTGCGCCTGCGATGGTGCCAGCCATTGAATAAATGTCCACACCGCCACCGGCAAAGATGCGTTTTTGTTGACCGGGACCGCCAAAAACACGTGTGTCCGCAAATTCGTCGAGATAATGATCGATGTAAGTGCCGTCAAAAATCAAAGGCGCGGCGGCGAAAACGCGGCGTTCGCCTAATCCTTCGACCCAATCGACATATTCGGCCATCACATCTTTCACAGGGCGCGCATTTTCCGTCGCGCCTTTATAGGCCTCGGGTTCTGTTTCCCACCACGCCATTGTATCGGGGTCTTGTTCGCGATCTTTGCGCGGTTCAAGCACAGCTTCGAACTCGCTCAAAAAATCGCCACGCCGGTTCATCGCAACTGATGCAAAGCTCAGCAGCGAATTGCGTAATGGGCTGGGGCCATCTGCCTCAATGTCTGTGACGACATAGATGGTTTCATCTACGTCGTTCGACGCTGATGTCACGATGACAGGCCTCCGAAAAGGGTTGGCATATCAAGTGGGCGGAAGCCGTAATGATCAAGCCAGCGCTGATCTGCATCGAAGAAGTCGCGCAGGTCCGGCATGCCGTATTTCAACATGGCGATACGATCGATGCCCATGCCCCAGGCAAACCCCTGATAGATATCTGGATCAAGACCGCAGTTGCGGATCACGTTCGGGTGCACCATGCCGCAACCCAAAATTTCGAGCCAATCTTCGCCTTGACCGATTTTGACTTCATTGCCTGAACGGTCACACTGAACATCAACTTCCATTGATGGCTCGGTGAATGGGAAGAAGGATGGGGGGAAGCGTGTTTTGACGTCATCCACCTCGAAGTAGGCTTTCAAGAACTCTTCCAAAACCCAACGCAACTGACCAATGTGAGACGATTTGTCGATCACCAAGCCTTCAAGCTGGTGGAACATTGGCGTGTGGGTTTGATCGCTATCACAACGATAAGTCCGACCCGGAATGACCACACGAATTGGTGGCTCTTCATTTTCCATTGTCCGGATTTGAACTGGCGAAGTGTGCGTGCGCAACACCATCTTATTGCCGTTCTCGCCGTCCGCACCTTCTTTGGATTTCATGAAAAAAGTGTCGTGCATTTCACGCGCCGGGTGACCTTCAGGGAAGTTTAGCGCTGTGAAGTTATAGTAATCACTTTCGATATCCGGACCTTCAGCAATCGCAAATCCCATATCGGAAAAGATCGCGGTGATTTCATCGATCGTTTGTGATACGGGGTGGATTGAACCGCGCTGCATTGGGTTTGGCTGCAACGGCAAAGTGATGTCGACTTTTTCAGATGCCAAGCGCGCTTCCAGCGCCGCCTTTTTTAGTTCGGCAGATTTCGCTTCGATCAGCGCGGCGACATCATTTTTCAAACCATTGATCGCAGGGCCAGCAACCTTGCGTTCCTCTGGCGTCATTTTGCCTAATGATTTTAGCTGCTCTGAAACAGAACCCTTCTTACCGATGGCGGCAACACGCACAGCATCCAATGCTTTTTCGTCTGCAGCGCCTTCAATGTCGGTAGTGATTTGATCACGAAGCGTATCAAGTGAAATGGCGTCGTTCATTTTGGACCTCTTGTCCCCTCAAAAATTCCGTTCAGATTTTGCGCGCACCTTACAAACGCACAAAGCCCTGCGCCACCCCTTTTGAGGGTAGTACAAGGCTTTTAATTCGGCCTCAGAAAAACGTGAGGTAAAAAGTTTTATGCAGAAACGCGAGCGTGCGTTACAGCGTCAACTTCTTTCAGGTAGCCAAGTGCCTCTTTAGCAGTTGCAACCAAAGCAGCGAAGCTTTCTGGGTTGCGCACAGCTAGGTCAGCAAGCACTTTACGGTCAACCGCAACCTCAGCTTTGCTGAGGCCGTCGATAAATCGACCATAAGTTAGGCCGTGCTCGCGAGCAGCAGCATTGATACGCTGTATCCACAATGCGCGGAAGTTACGCTTCTTAACCTTGCGGTCGCGATATGCGTACTGACCAGCTTTTTCAACCGCCTGCTTAGCAATACGGATCGTGTTTTTGCGACGACCATAATAGCCTTTCGCAGACTTGAGCACCTTTTTATGACGGGCGTGGCTCGTTACGCCTCTTTTTACACGTGACATGGATGTTGGTCCTTAAAACAGTAATTAGGCGTATGGCAGGAATTTTTTGATCGTACGCGCATCTTGATCGCTCATTGCGCTCGTGCCACGGTTTTGACGGATATATTTTCCGTTGTGGCTGATCAAACGGTGACGTTTACCTGCAGCAGCGGCCATTACTTTGCCAGTGCCAGTCACTTTAAAGCGCTTTTTAGCGCCTGACTTAGTCTTTAGCTTGGGCATTTTGCTCGTCCTTTTTATTGCCTCAAACCGAAGTTTGAAGCGGTTCAGCATTATGGATCGACACGGCATACCCTTTTTCGGCCGGACGACCCGCTTCAGAATGGCGTTTATAGTGGGACAATCCGATCATTGCAAGCATTGAATCGCCCCACGAAAACTTATCGCTTACTCGTCGTGTTGATCGATCAAAATGTCATTGCCATCTGGATCTTTGAACGCCGCCATTTTTGGATAGTCTTCACCCTCAAACTGTCGCGAATATTCAATTCCCTGCTCATCTAGCAGCTTATGGATTGGTTTGATGTCTTTGGGGTTGAAGGTCATGATGTTGTTTTCAAACATGCCTTGGAAAATCCCGATCTTGGCATCGCCATTGCCGAGGATTAGCCAGTTCTGTTCTTCAACACCGGCGATCACCTCAAAGCCAAGCCCAAGATAAAACTCTTTTGATTTCTTGATGTCTTTGACATTCAAGCTCACTGAAAATCGACCTAGTTCCATTTTTCTTACTTCCTTAAACTGATGCCGGTGCGCCACCGCGACGCGACATTACCCAGTGTCCGATCCCTGCAAGGACCGATACAACAATTCCTATCATCCACACCGTTGCGGCCATGACCATGAAGATCATTTGAGGCGTGACAAACATTTCACGTTGCGCTTCCAACTCGGCAATTTTTGCTTCAACGTCATTGCCACCTTGGGCGGTAATGTCGGCAACCATTTGATTATAATATTGATCCATAAACTCTGGATTGATCCAGAATGTATAAACAATGTTGGTCAAGCCAAAGATCACTCCAGCGATAAAGGTGACGCCCAACCCAAGAAGAATGCGCGACCAGAGGCTAACCTCAGGCCCCGCATTTTTAAAATGCGCGTTGATGGCCAAAATGATGATCAACAAAGATGCGATCATACCGATATAACCGACCATTTCCGCCAGAGCGTAACTGTCGGCAATATTATCGAACAGCAACAATTGCGGGACGTACATAACAATTGTCATGACGGCGCCGACAATTAGTCCCCATTTGATTATAGATTTGAGCATTGTTTCATCCCCACAATATTTGCGCCCCACATAATTTGTGTGGGGGCAGCATCACACATTGCGGCGTATTTGTCCTCACCCAAACGGGTGAATTGGGGTGATGTTACTCAACCAAGCCACGCATTTTCGCTTCTGCCGCAGCTTCTGTCCTGTTGGATACTTCCAGCTTTGCGAAGAGATTTTTTAAATGCGTTTTGACTGTGTTTTGGGTAACGCCAAGTGAATTGGCGATTTCGGCATTGGTGAACCCATGTACCAAATAAGAAAGCACGTCGCGTTCACGATCACTTAAATCAGGATCCGGTTTTACCGTTGCGGGATCACGTGGCTTTTCAACAATCTTTGGTTTTTGAAACGATCGGGCGAGTATTATGCCGCCGCCGAGAAAGAGAAGAGCGATCGCACCGATATAGGCGCGCTCATCCAAAAAAGTCAGCCGATTGGCATTGCGCAAAAACTCGAACAGTACGAGCAGCACACCCAACAAGCTGCCATATCGCAAAGCGGTTTTAATCAATTTAGTTTCTCTGACAAAAACATCAGGTCAATCGTGGCGGGAAGCAGCTAAAGTTTCAAGACAAAACAAAACGGGCCCGAAGGCCCGTTCAAAAAACTATCGAAAACCAATCAGAATTACTTCTGAACCGTTGGCGCCAAGATCATGATCATTTGGCGGCCTTCTGTTTTCGGTTGTGCCTCAACTTTTGAAATTTCAGCAACGCGTTCACGCACTTTATGCAATAGCGCCAAACCAAGTTCTTGGTGCGCCATTTCACGACCGCGGAAACGCATGGTCATTTTCACCTTGTCGCCATTCTCGAGGAACTTCACAACGTTGCGCATCTTCACTTCAAAGTCGTGCGTATCCGTGTTGGGGCGCATTTTGACTTCTTTAACGTCGATCACTTTTTGCTTTTTGCGCGCTTCTGCCGCTTTCTTTTGAGCGGCATATTTGTACTTACCCAAATCTAGGATTTTACAAACTGGCGGTTTGGCGTTTGGTGAGATTTCAACCAAATCAAGGCCTGCATCACGGGCGCGTTCCATCGCCTCCCGGGTGCTTATGGTGCCGTGGTTGGTGCCTTGGTCATCAATGAGTTGAACTTCAGGTACGTTAATGTCACGATTTGCGCGTGGGCCCTCTTTTTGTGGCTGCACTGGTCTTTGCGGACGACGAATGGTGCTTGTTCCTTCTGCTGATAAGCGAATTCGAATTACGGCCATAAAATCTGGTCAAACGCGCATAAAGTCAACCTTTTAGACCTGATATTTCTCTCGATATTGCGAATTTTAGCCCGCTCTTTTATCAAGTTTGGCAAAAAGCCAGCCAAAGAGCGCGAAATGACCAACTCCGCAGTTCAGTTTTTAGACCTCGGCGAAGGCCCAAGCCAACGCCAGATTGCCTATGCGCACCAAACCGGTCGGTCACCTAGCTTATTTTGGCTCGGCGGCTACAATTCAGACATGCAAGGCAATAAAGCCCAAGCGCTGGTTGAATTGGGCAACGAGCATGGTTTTGCGGTGACCCGTTTTGATTATATGGCGCACGGACAATCAACCGGCGACTTCCATCAAGCCAACATTTCTTTGTGGCTAGAAGATGCGATCGCTGTTTTCAATGAGTGCTGCGAAGGGCCGCAAATTTTGGTGGGGTCGTCGATGGGCGGATGGCTTGCGATGCTCCTAAATCAACACATACGCGCGCAAGGCGCTGGCAAAATTGTCGGCATGTTACTGATTGCACCGGCGGTCGATATGACGCGCGAACTAGTGCCGCAGCGTTTTTCACAAAGCCAATTGGCGGAAATGAAAAGCAAAGGGTTTATTGAGGTGCCCAGCAAGTATGGTGACGGGCCCTATGTTTACACGCAAAATCTAATCGATGACGGCGAGAAGCACCTTTTACTTGGTACACCGATCGAAACAGAGTGCCCTGTGCATATTTTACAAGGGCAACAGGATCCTGATGTGCCTGCATCTCATGCTGAGCGGTTGCTACAACATCTCATGCTGGATGAGGCGCAATTGACAATGTTGCCGGATGGTGACCACCGCCTGTCCCGTCCTGAAGATTTGGATTTGTTGAAGCGCTCTATTCTTCAGTTTGTTTGAAGATTGCGTCCAGCCCTTCGCGATAAGTTGGGAATCTGAGCGTGATACCTAAATCCTTTTTCAACCGTGCGTTTCCACACCGCTTGTTGTCGCCATAAAATGAACGCGCCATAGGCGTCATGTCTGCCGTTTCAAATGGCTCCTCAACTGGCGGATCAATGCCAAGCATCTTTGCAGCATGTTCCACGACGATTTGTGGCGGAGCTGGTTCATCATCAGCGCCGTTGAAGACGCCACTGGCCATCAGCTTGGCCGCCGCCACAACAATTTGCGCAATATCATCAACATGGATGCGATTGAATACCTGCCCGGGTTTGACAATCCGACGCGATTTGCCCGCTTTCAGTTTGTCGAAAGTGGACCGACCGGGGCCATAGATCCCTGCCAGCCGGAAAGTTGCAAATGGAATGTTTTTGGTTGAGCAAACTGCCTGCCAACCATCTTCGGCTTCAACACGCCATTTGCCGCGCTTTGAGACGGGTTTTGGCACTGTAGTTTCCGAAATCCAAGCCCCGTCAAAATCGCCATATACGCCAACGGTGGAAAGATACCCTAACCACTGCAGCGCTTTCGCGCGCTCAAGAAAATTGGGGATCGTGTTTAGAACAGGGTCGCCCATCTCAGATGGAGACGCCGACAAAACAATATGCGTTGCGTCAGCCAGATGTTCCGCGAGTTCGTCACTCAGCGCGCCATCAAACACAACTGCTTCAAGACTTTGGTCGCGCAGTTTTTCGGCCTTTTCAGCTGATCGCGTGGTGCCAACAACGTCACCCGGCCACGCCCGCGCGATGGCTTTGCCCGAATAGCCCATGCCAAAAATCAGTAGTTTCATTGCGCGGTCCCCTGCCATTCGTCGATTACGCTTTGATCATTCTCGCTTGCTAACGCAACCGTTTTTTGTTGCTCAAACTCTTCTGCGCTCAGCTGTTGTCCGAGCACCCACACTGCCGCCCCACGCACCACCGGATTTGGGTCTTTGATGTGCGCTTGAACCAAAGATACATTTGGGTTCTCGGCGTTTCCCAATGCAATCAAAACGTTGCGCATAAATGCATCTCGCCCCAACCGTTTGACCGGCGAACCTGCGAACATTTTCCGAAATGATGTGTCGTCAAGCTTAGCAAGTTCTTCAAGTTCCGGCGCACGCAAATCGTCGCGCATTTGAAGTTTTGCATCGGCTGTTGTTTTGGCAAATTTGTTCCATGGGCATACAGCCAAGCAATCATCACAACCATAAATTCGATTTCCAATCGGTTTGCGAAACTCGCTCGGTATGACACCTTTGAATTCATTCGTTAGATAGGCGATGCAGCGCCGCGCGTCGAGCTTATAGGCTTCAGGAAACGCATTAGTTGGGCAAATATCCAAGCAGCGCGTGCAAGACCCGCAATGGTCGACCTCTGGCGCATCTAGCGGCAGTTCGGCGTCGGTAAGAATTGTCCCAAGAAAAAGCCAGCACCCATGCTGCTTATTCACCACGACCGTATGTTTGCCTTGCCAGCCAACGCCTGTTTGTTGGGCCAGAGGCTTTTCCATCAATGGCGCTGTATCCACAAAAACTTTCACCTCGGCCGACGCACGGCGCGCGAGAATATTTGCGAGTTCTTTCAGTTTGCCTTTGATGATTTCGTGATAATCACGATTGCGGGCATAAACTGAAATAATGCCCTTATCGGTTTCCCCCAGCAAATCCATTGGGTTCTCGTCAGGCGTGTAATTATAGGCCAAAACGATTGCGCGTTTTGCATTAGACCACAGCGCGTCAGGCGACAATCGGCGCTCCAACGTCTCCGCCATCCAATCCATATCGCCGTGCCATTGCTGATCAATTGCGGACGCCAACCGACGCTGCTGCTCGGCCGGAAGGCTGGCTTTCGCGACACCAAATGCAACAAACCCAAGCTTTTCAGCTCGGGTCTTTAGCTCTTTTACGATTGGCGCTAAGGCGTCGCTCAAAAATCCAGATCCGCATAGGTTTTAGAGGCTGGCATGCCAACAACGCGATCAAGCAAAAGCGGACGAAATGCAGGGCGCGATTTTAAACGCTGGTACCAGTCCTTCACCTCCGGATAGGTGTCCCAGGTCACTTCGCTTAGATAATCGAGCGCTGAAAGCTGCGCTGCCAAGGCAAAATCAGCCATTGTCATTTCGTCTCCCGCCAACCAACGTCGGGTCGCCAGAACATAGTTGAAATAACTCAAATGCTCTTTCATGTTGTCGCGTGCGACGCGAAGAACCGCCGTATCAGGCGTTGATCCGCGGACGTCATTCTTGATGTATTTTTCTTCGATGATATAGCGCGACACATCCTCAGAAAACTTGTTGAGTGCCCAATCCACCAAGCGGCGTGTTTCTGCCCGGGCAATTGGCTCTTTTGGCAACAATAGTGGCTCAGCGCCAAACTGCTCTTCAACAAATAAAGTCACAGCGCTCACGCCTACAAGCGTCAACTGGTCGTCAATATTGAAAATCGGCACTTCGCCCGCTGGGTTTATTTCCAAAAATGCAGGCTCGCGATGCCAAGCTTTGACATGTTGCAGTTCAATGTCGACGCCATATTCTGCGCACATTAGACGCACAAGCCGCGAGGCTGGATCTAGCGTGTAATGTAACAATTTTGGCGTTGCCATATTTGCACCTCTTTTTGGGACTTTTTCGAACGCATCGTGAATTTCGTTATGTTTACGATAACAAACTAAAGTTAATTTGCACCAAATTCTCGCGCGGATTGATAGGAGAAGTCATGGCAGCGGATCAAGGCATTTTTGTGCCCCTAATCTTGGGCATTGTCGAAGGGCTTACCGAGTTTCTACCGGTTTCCTCAACCGCGCATATTTTGCTCCTAGGCGAATGGCTTGGTTTTGAAAATCCAGGACGCACGTTTGAGGTTTTGATTCAACTCGGGGCGATCCTTGCGATTGTCACCATCTATTTTAAGAAGCTGCTTGATCTATTGCTGGATGCCTTGCGCGGCAAAGCTTACGCGCTGAGGTTTGCGCTCGGTGTTATTCTCGCATCGTTTCCCGCGGCACTTGCTGGTGTCTTACTGCATGGCTACATCAAAAATGTGTTGTACAATACGCCGCTGGTGATCTGCGCGATGTTAATTACGGGCGGGATCATTTTGATCATTGTCGATAAGATGCCGCTTAAACAAAAATACAAAGACATTTAC
>CAJXLH010000063.1 GCA_913055925.1 uncultured Maritalea sp.
AGCGAACCCGAGCTACTCGCGCAGTTTTTGGGTGAAACCGGCACCTCGCCGGATGAGCTGCGCACAGGTCCCAGTGATCAAGTAAAGCTGGGCATGTTTGAATTCTTCGCGCATAACGAATCGGCATTGGTCGCCATGTGCGCCAATGCCCGCATTAGCACTGAGCAATTTATGCGGGCTTACTACAAACTTAATCCGAGCGGCTGAAACCAATGCCTTCGATTTGTCGGGAATGCGAACACCACAGCAAGGACAGCGATTTCGACCGCTGCCCCAAATGCCGTTCGCGCCGGACGATCACGCACCCCGAGCTGTTCGACCTGTCGATTGCACATGTGGATTGCGACTCTTTTTACGCATCAGTCGAAAAGCGCGATTTTCCCGAACTTCGGGACAAACCGGTCATTGTCGGTGGCGGCAAACGCGGTGTTGTTTCAACATGTTGCTACATTGCACGCATGAGCGGCGTTCGGTCCGCGATGCCCGGCTTTCAAGCCAAAAGGCTCTGTCCCGACGCCGTTTTTGTGCGGCCACGTATGGCCGAATATGTAAAAGCCAGTAAACAGATCAAAGAGGAGTTTGAACATCTCACGCCTAGCGTGGAGCCGCTTAGCATTGACGAAGCGTTTCTTGACCTTTCCGGCACCGAAAAATTGCATCACGCCAGTCCTGCACAAAGCTTGGTGCGGCTGGCCCGAACGATTGAAGAAAAAGTCGGCGTGACGATTTCAATTGGGCTTTCACACAACAAGTTTCTAGCCAAGATCGCTTCAGATCTCGACAAGCCGCGCGGCATGGCCATCATTGGCCAGGAAGAAACGACACGATTTCTTGCCGATAAACCGGTCACAATCATCTATGGCATCGGCAAAAAATTCGGCGAGCGGATGCACAAGGACGGCATAACCCATATTGGGCAGTTGCAGGAAATGGACCTTAAGGAACTTTCTGGAAGATACGGAGAAATCGGCGCCCGTTTGTACTATTTGGCACGCGGTGAGGATAGACGCCGCGTCAAGCGATCACGCGGAGTAAAAAGTGTTTCCAATGAAACCACTTTCTTTAAAGATATAAATGATTTTGACGAACTTTCTAAAGTACTGCTTCGGCTCAGCGAGGAAGTCAGTGCGCGCTTAAAAAAGAAGAACATTGCTGGTGACACGGTTACGCTGAAACTTAAGACCGCTGGGTTTGCAACCCGCACGCGCCGACGGCAGCTTGTTAGTCCAACTCAGCTTGCCCACGCGATATACGAAACAACACAAAACATGCTGGAAAAAGAAGTTGGAATGACAAGTTTCCGCCTGCTCGGCGTCGGCGTTTCAGGGTTAACTGAGTCGCCAAAGGCGGACCCGGTTGACCTGATTGACCCCAACATTGCGCGCAAGGCCGCAGCAGAACGTGCAATGGACAAAGTGCGCGACCGCTTTGGCAAGAAAGCAGTCTTGCGTGGCAAGCTTTTGCCAGCCACAAATGAAGAAAAGGCGATCATCAAAGATTCGTCGGAACGAAAACAATCATAGGGTTTGGTATGACACCGGAAGAAAAGATCAAAGAACTGGGCTTTGAGCTCCCTGCTCCAGTTGCACCGCTGGCAAGCTATGTGCCCGCGCAGCGCGTTGGTAACGTACTGCACATTTCGGGCCAGTTACCAATGGATAGCGAGGGGCTACGCAAGGGAACGCTTGGCAAAGATGTAGGTGTTGAAGAAGCGCAAAAAGCCGCACAAATTTGTGCACTCAACATTCTAGGACAGATCAAATCTAGTGCTGGCGTTGAGCTAGGAGACATCAAACAGTTCATCAAACTCGGCATTTTCGTTGCCTCAACGCCCGACTTTGTCGAACACCACCTCGTTGGCAACGGCGCGTCCGATCTGATCGGTGAGATATTTGGCGATGTTGGAAAACACGCAAGAGCTGCAGTAGGCGTTTCAGCTTTGCCGCTAGGTGCGATGGTTGAAATTGAAGCGATTGTAGAAGTCCAATAAATGGATCACATCAAAGCTGTTTTTGAAAAGCCTATAGCGCATCGTGGCCTTCACGACGCGTCGTCTGGTGTGATCGAGAACAGCATCGATGCGTTTGAAAGTGCCATCGCTCATGGCTTTGCCATGGAATGCGACGTCCAACTCACCGGCGATGATATACCGGTGGTCTTTCATGACCAAAGACTGGATCGCCTTACAGATCAACACGGTAAACTTAGCGACATAAGCGCGGATCAGCTTTGCCGAATTCGGCTGAAAGGCAGTGCGCATACGCCGCAGACCTTTGCACAATTTCTTAAGCACATCGATGGCCGCGCGCCGCTGATTGTTGAGTTGAAGCCGCAAGGCAGTCGAAACGCCATATTTGCGGAGCGCGTGATTGAAATTGCGCGTAGCTATAAAGGACCGTTGGTGTTCAAAAGCTTTGACCCACGGATACTTAGCGCCCTGCACAAAAAGAAATGCCCGTTCCCGATTGGCATTGTTGTGGAAGCAGAAAGGCCAGATGGCCTTACCTGGTCACAAGCATTTGCATTGCGCAATCTTTTGCACCTGCCCTATTCTCACTTTCAGTTTATTTCCTGCAATGTGAGCGATCTTGAAATGTGGCCAGTGAAATTGTTGCGAAAGTTCGGCATGCGTGTGATGACATGGACTGTCGACAAGCTCGATGAGCTGCACCCTGCAGCGCAACATGCGGACCAAATTGTATTTGAAGGGGCAGTCGGCCAACACTTGATTGAATGCCGAGCGTGAACGAGCAAAAATTTGTCGCAAGAACCTACGCTTCAGCGCAAGAAATTGGCAAGTCGGCATGGGACAACTGTGCCGGCCAAGACAATCCTTTTACGTTATTTGAATTCATAAACGCGCTTGAGGTTTCCGGCTGTGCACAACCTCAAACAGGTTGGGCACCACAACACATCGTTATAGAGAACGCTGATGGCGAAGTCCTAGGGATTGCGCCAGCCTATTTGAAATCCCATTCGCAAGGCGAGTATGTTTTTGACCATGCATGGGCAGACGCCTACGCCCGCGCTGGTGGCGAATACTACCCAAAACTTCAACTTTCAATTCCGTTTACACCGGCAAGCGCTCCGAAGTTTTTGGTCGCAGATGATGTTAAAGATCAGGTCTCATCGCTTCTACCGAATGTTATTGCCTCTGCATCAATCGAGCTCGGGTGCTCATCTGCTCACGCCACTTTCTTGAACAGTGACGAACTCGCATTGTTTAAACAAAATAATTGGCTAGAGCGAAACGATCAGCAGTTTCACTGGGAAAACCAAAACTACGAAAGTTTTGATGCATTCCTCGCCGATTTGGCATCGCGCAAGCGCAAAGCCATCAAGAAAGAGCGACGCGCCATCGCTGAAAGTGATTTGGAGATCATTTGGAAGCAAGGTGACGAAATCACCGAAGAAGATTGGGATGCATTTTTTGAGTTCTATCAAGATACCGGCAGCCGAAAATGGGGCTCACCTTACCTCAATCGCACCTTCTTCTCTTTGATTGGTGAAGCCATGTCAGACCGCATTGTCCTTATGTTTGCGATGCGGAATGGCAAGCCAATTGCGGGCACCCTAAACTTTGTCGGTGCGGACACACTTTATGGTCGATATTGGGGCTGTACCGAACATGTGCCATTTTTACATTTTGAGCTTTGCTACTATCAAGCTATTGATTTTGCGATCAAACACAAATTGAACCGCGTTGAAGCTGGTGCACAAGGCGAACACAAGCTTGCCCGCGGATATGCGCCTGTCACGACCTATTCCGCTCACTTTTTTGCCCATGCTGGCTTTAGAGAAGCGATTGATGACTATCTGCAAAATGAGCGCAAATATGTTGAGATGGATCACAAGATGCTGAGCGAACATACCCCGTTTAAAAAGGGTTAGTGACCGCTCATCGCCAATTCAAATTGACAATTTGGGCTGGAATCAGTGCTGATAGCGTTTGAGCAGACAATCTAGCCAGAGAGTGAGCCCATGTCAGGCGCATACGACCCGAACAACATCTTCACGAAAATCATCGCTGGCGAGTTGCCATCGCACAAAGTTTACGAAGACGATGTGTGCATTTCGATCATGGATATCATGCCTGAAAGCAAAGGCCACATCTTAGTGATCCCAAAACAAGGTTCGCGCAATCTTTTGGACGTTGACCCGCACGTTTTGAGCGATGTGATGGAACGTGTGCAAAAGCTGGCGGTTGCCACTAAACACGCCATGAATGCTGATGGAATTTTGCTCCGTCAATCAAGCGAGGAAGTCGCTGGGCAGACCGTCTATCATCTGCATTTTCACATAATCCCTTGCTATGTGGGGCAAAAGCGCGGCTCACATGTCTCAAACTCTTCATCAAATGACGAGCTAGCAGCCCAAGCCGAGCTCATCAAAGCCGCCATGTAAAAAAAGGGGCGATCTCTCGCCCCTCAATCTTATCAGCTCTATCGCCTTAGCTTTTTTCCGGGCTCTTACCCGGCTTCTTTTTTGACGTAGGCACGCGTGAGGTGCTCTTTTTTGCAGCTGGCTTTTTGGTGTGCGTCGATTTGGTGATCGCTTTTCGTTTCGCCGGAGCAGCAATAGCTTTTGGACGCGCAGGTGCTGGCGGCACAAACTTCAGAACAAGTTCGTCAGCACCTTTTTTCACATCCACTTTCACCGTGCCGCCATTTTGCAACTTGCCGAACAACACTTCATCGGCCAACGGCTTCTTGATGTGCTCCTGGATCACACGCCCAAGCGGACGTGCGCCCATTTGCTCATCATAGCCACGCTCAGCAATCCACTTGTTTGCGGCAGGTGTAAGTTCGATTGTTACACCACGCTCGCCCAATTGGGCTTCAAGTTGGATGACAAATTTCTCAACAACCTGCGCAACGACTTGTGAAGGCAATGCGCCAAACGAGATTGTCGCATCCAAACGGTTGCGAAACTCTGGCGTGAAGAGCTGTTTAAGCGCCTCTTCGTCATCACCGACACGACGTTCATTGGTAAAGCCGACCGGCGCACGTGCCATATCAGCGGCACCCGCGTTCGATGTCATGATCAAAATGACATTGCGGAACATCACCTCTTTGCCGTTGTGGTCCGTCAGTTTGCCGTGATCCATGACCTGCAACAAAATGTTGAATAGATCTGGGTGCGCTTTCTCAATTTCATCAAGCAAAACAACGCAGTGCGGGTTTTGATCGACTCCATCTGTTAAAAGACCACCTTGGTCAAAGCCAACATATCCCGGAGGCGCACCAATCAAACGAGAGACGGTGTGCCGCTCCATATATTCCGACATATCAAAGCGGAGCAATTCAACGCCAAGCGTGTCGGCAAGCTGTTTGGCCACCTCGGTTTTACCTACACCGGTTGGGCCGGTGAAGAGGTAAGATCCGATTGGCTTTTCTGGCTCACGCAACCCTGCCCGCGCCAGCTTGATCGCAGATGCCAACGCGTCGATGGCTTTGTCTTGACCAAACACAACCCGCTTGAGGTTCTCTTCAAGTCCCGACAAAAGTTCCGCATCTGACTTCGAAACAGACTTCGGCGGTATGCGCGCCATTGTAGCGATTGTCGCCTCAATATCTTCCACATCGATTGTTTTCTTACGCTCGTCTTCTGTCAGCAAACGTTGCGCCGCGCCCGACTCGTCAACAACATCGATTGCCTTGTCTGGCAACTTACGGTCATTGATATAACGCGCTGAAAGCTCAACCGCCGATTTCAAAGCATCATTGGTGTATTCCACCTCGTGATATTCTTCGAAATAAGGCTTCAGGCCCTTCATAATGTCGATTGCATCTGAAATTGAGGGCTCAGCAACATCGATCTTTTGGAACCGACGTACAAGCGCGCGATCCTTTTCGAAGAACTGACGATATTCTTTGTAAGTCGTTGATCCTATGCAGCGAATTTCACCTGAGGCCAAAGCTGGCTTCAATAGGTTCGAGGCGTCCAATGCGCCACCCGATGTAGCGCCCGCACCAATAACCGTGTGAATTTCGTCGATGAACAGAACGCTATGTTCTTCCTTTTCGAGTGCCTTTACTACGGACTTTAGCCGCTCTTCAAAGTCACCGCGATATCGGGTTCCAGCAAGCAACGCGCCCATATCAAGCGCATAGATTGTTGCTTCTTTCAAAACCTCGGGCACATCGCCATCGACGATGCGCTTGGCAAGGCCTTCAGCGATTGCTGTCTTACCCACACCAGGGTCGCCAACATAAAGCGGGTTGTTCTTTGACCGACGACACAACACTTGAATTGTGCGGTGTAATTCACTTGCGCGACCAATCAGCGGGTCAATTTTGCCTGCTTTCGCTTTTGCGTTCAAATCGACACAAAATTCCTCTAGCGGCGACGAACCGCCACCTTCTGCGCCCTGCTCACCTTCTTCCGCACCGCGGATCGGGCGAGTTTCGGTGATGCCTGATTTTGTGATGCCGTGTGAGATGTAGTTCACTGCATCAAGTCGCGTCATATCTTGCTGTTCAAGGAAATAAGCCGCATGGCTTTCGCGTTCAGCAAAGATCGCCACAAGCACGTTGGCGCCAGTCACCTCATCGCGACCAGACGACTGCACGTGAATAACTGCACGTTGAATAACGCGTTGAAACGCGGCCGTCGGCGTCGCGTCGACGTCACCATCGACGACAAGGCTCGAAAGCTCAACCTCGATAAAATCTTCCAAATCTTGACGAAGCGCTTCGCGGTCGACTTCACAAGCATCAAGCACGGCAATTGCATCGTCATCTTCGGTCAATGCCAAGAGCAAATGCTCCAACGTTGCCATTTCATGCGCGTGTTCGCGCGCTAGATTCATGGCGTTATGGAGTGCCTTTTCAAGTCCACGGGAGAATGATGGCATAAAAGAATCCTATTGTTTTTCCATGACGCATTGCAACGGATGTTGGCTCCGTTTCGCTGCGTCCATGACTTGAGTTACTTTGGTTTCGGCCACTTCGTATGGAAAAACTCCACACTCCCCCACGCCATGATTGTGCACATGCATCGTAATCGCCACCGCTTCATCTTCGTTTTTGTTGAAGACCTGCTGCAGCACCGCAATCACAAATTCCATTGGCGTATAATCATCATTCAACAATAGGACGCGATAAAGCCCTGGACGCTTGACCTTGGCGCGCGTTTTGGTGGCAACACCGATGCCGTCGCCGCTGTCATCGTCATTTTGATCTTTTGAAGACAAAACAAGTGGAATGGTTCTGAATTCGATCATCCCGCGTACATTTCCATGCTGTAGATTCATATGTCCCATTATGTATGCAAATCACCACAAATGTTAAGCCATTTGAGGTGAAATTTTGTGTTCACTTTTTGATGATCGACACCAAATCGTCTTGGTGAAAAATATACAAACAGATTTCTTCAACTTTACCCATTCGTAACGATGATCCCGTAACCTTTGTGCTGAGTATGTATCTTTTCCTTTCGTGTTGCATTTTTTAGACGAAGGGAAAAACAAAGTTTGTATCGCGTACGGGCCAGAGTATCGGCCCGATTTGTATGGAGTACAGGGTGGATTTCCTCTCTGATTTTGTCGCACGACGTCGTCTTGTTGCGCTTTTTTTTGCCGCAATAGCCGTTTCTCTCGTTGCATTAGCCTCACCAACCACTGCCAGCGCTGCCAACCTGCGTAAATATGCAGGCATTGTTGTTGATGCCAAAACTGGGAAAACCCTTTACTCCCACGGCGCAGACTCAAAGCGCTACCCGGCGTCTGTTGCAAAGGTGATGACGCTCTATATCGTTTTCGAAGAGCTTTCTGCGGGCCGCTTGAAGCTCAATTCAAAACTAAAAGTTTCAAAATACGCGTCGCAAGCCGTCCCGTCTAAGCTATACCTCAAGCCTGGTACATCCATCACGGTGTCCGACGCTATTCAAGCACTTGTCACCAAGTCAGCAAATGATGTTGCACGTGTCGTTGCGGAAAATATATCCGGTTCAGTGCCAAAGTTTGCTGACCGCATGACGAAAACAGCTCGCGCGCTGGGCATGTCACGCACCACGTACAAAAATCCATCGGGCCTTCCGAACTCTGCTCAAGTGACGACCGTGCGCGATCAGGCCCGCTTGGGCATGGCTGTGTTCCAGCACTTCCCTCAATACTACAAATATTTCAAAACGCGTTCATTCCGCTATCGCGGCAAAACTTATGGCAACCACAACCGGTTGCTGGGTTCTGTTCGCGGCGTTGATGGTATGAAGACAGGCTATATCAATGCTGCAGGTTTCAACCTGCTCACATCAGCACGTCACGGCAACCGTCATATCGTTGTCGCTGCATTTGGCTTCAACACAGGCGCCAGCCGGAACGCGAAAGTCACACAGCTCGTCAATAAATATCTGCCGAAAGCGCGAAAAGGCAGCTACTGGAAAGAAGCTTCAATTGCCAAACCTGGCAGCAGTGTGCGTCGCGCTCCAGCGATTGTTGTGGCTTTGAAGGGTCAACCGCCTGTACGTCCAAACTACCTTGGTGGTGGGAGCGCACCATTAGTCCCTGCACCAATCGAAGTTGCCGTGAAACCTGCGCCGACACCGGCACCAGTTGAAAGCGTTGCTGAACCTATTCAAGTCGCGGCATTGGATGCAGTTACACCGCCGCCGTCGCCGCCATCGCGTCCGATTGACTTGCTAGCAGGTACATCCGCAAAGCCACTCGGTGTGATTGCAGTGAATGCACAGCCTCAACGCCAGTCGCTAGATCAAGCCAACGCGCTTCAGCCGTTGAACCTGTTGGGCAACTTGATCAACCGTGGCAGCACTGAGCGTCGCCCTGCCCCCGTAACACCACCGAGCCTTGTGCCGCCTAGTAGCATTGGCGATCCAACGACCACCAGTTCTATTGCTTCGGTTGATGTAACACAACGCCCAGAACTATGGGCCATCCAGGTCGGTGCAGCGCGCAATGAAAACAAGGCAACCCAGTTGCTGTCCTATGCAAACGATCGACTGAACGTACTCAACGATTATCGTCCGTCTGTGCAAAATGTCGTGCGCAACGGTCAAGAATTCTATCGCGCTCGCTTCCTTGGTTTCTCAAGCGAAGCAGAGGCTACACAAGCTTGTAACGCTTTGAAGGAAAAGAATGTCAGCTGTCTTGCTCTACCCGGCTAGGCAGCAAAGTAACCGCATGAGTTTTGGTATTGGAGTAGCTCAATGCAAAATCTAGAAAACCTAAAGGCTTTGGCTAAGTTTGAAGCCAAATCGCCCCTCGCATCTGAAGATGCACAACTGCGCAAGAAGACGCTTTTGCAAATTGCCAAAAACGTCGCTGAACGCAATCAGGGCAAAACAGTTGCCCAGATGTTGAATTCGGTACTTGCATTATCGTCGCAAACACGTCGCGTGTTGCACGAGCCAGTAACTATCGAACTTGACGTGTTCAATTCCGACGGTTCACGCGCAGTTGTGATGGAGTTTGGCAACAAGGCCTAACTGGCTATTGCGCCGCTAAATGTTCAAAAGCAGCGTTCTCGCGTACGCGGGCACGCCATTCTTCGCGTCGCGCACGGCGCTCTTCAATCCGCTCACGAACCGGCAAATTGAGAGCATCCACTAATTTGCGATATTCCTGACGTGCGCTAATTTGCGATAGACCGCCGCCTGCAAGAATTTCTTCCGAAGCCGGATCAAATACTGTCAGCCCTGAAGTGAAAAGCGAACGGAAAGCTACGCGTTCCGCAATCCCTTCCGCCATACGACAACCTAAGCGACCAGAAATACGCTCAATTGCAGACTGCACGTTACGCATGTTGCGTGACGAGATCGACGCAATTCTGTTACGAACGATTATCCAATCAATTGTCCGTCCATCAAGCGCCAATCTCTCTTTCCGCGATTGCTGCACCAAACGCGCGTAGTGATTGATCGCCCGGATCTCAAGAGTCACTGGATCAATATCGGCAAGCACATCGAGATCGATCAAGCTATCGTTCACCGGCGTTACAAGTGTGTCGGCAAGTGAATGGCTAAGACGCGTCAAATGTGTATCGAACCCCGGCGTATCGACCACCAAGAAGTCAGCGTGCTTTTCAACTTCACCAATAGCTTGGCGGAATAGCGAAAATTCAATGCGTTCACGCTCACGTTGACTATCTGCGCGCGCAATCGGCAAATGATAATGGGTCGTATGCGGTATGCGAACACCATGCTTGCGTGCCCAATTACGGCGGTTCTTTACATAGTGAGTGAGGGTTTGCTGCCGACTATCTGTGTCAATGGTTGCGACATTGTAGCCTTGATACAGGAGCTGAACGGCCAAATGGAAAGCGGTCGTGCTTTTGCCCGAGCCCCCCTTCTCATTTCCCAACACAATTAAATGTGCGCCAGAACGTTCAGCCATTTGCGTTTCCTCAATTACCAAAGCAAGTTTGCCCTCTCTTTGCCTCAGCAACAAGACTGTAATTTATGGTTAATGAATTCTAACTTAATGATGGTGGTAAACGCGTTAAATAAGTCCTAATTCGGCCAAGTCCTTCGCAAGCTCTGCAGGCATCGCATCATCCCCTTCGGCATCCGGCAAATCCTTAGGTGCGTCTTCGACCTTCAAATAGCGCCAACCTTGAAATGGGCGCTTTGGCACGGGAACTGTTGGGTAAAGTTTTTGCTCCATCACAATATCACAAAAACCACGCCCTTCAGCATCGACACCCGCTTCAAGTCCGACAAGTTTCTGTCTGCATTGGATTTTTCCGCCAAAGACCCAGTAGATTGACCCACCATCAAGCAGTTCTTCTTGGCGTTTTGGCATCATGCGTGTGCGATGCCACGCATACCCATCTGGTCGACCATATCCCGCGTCGCGCATTGCAGCACGATAAGCGGCTAGCCCTTCAATTGATGTGGTGCCAACTGACAATTTGATGAGATGGATCATTTAAGAGTTCGTCCCACTTTTTACGCGATGATCAAAACAAAGGGGCGTCGACTTTCGTCGCGCCCCTAAAAGAAATTCGGTTTTAGGCTTTTAGATTATGCGCCCAAAACGACTGATACGAGTAGTCCTACAGACAACAAACAAACAAATGTCCAAGTCGCTGCCCGCCAGCACACTGCCTTTGATTGGCTACGCATGCAGTCTCCTATATCTGTTTCACCCCCCTGCTTCGCAGCTCAACCGCGCTGCAGGAATTTAACAAATATTTAATTATAACGAACTTGGCAAGAGGATATTTTTGCCGCCCCAAGGCTGTGCAAAACTATGTTAACATCGTCCCGTCACACAAGGCCAA
>CAJXLH010000064.1 GCA_913055925.1 uncultured Maritalea sp.
GGTTTTGAAGGTATGCGCAAAGCAGGTGCGCTTGCTGCAACGGCGCTTGATCTGATGTATGAGCACGCGCAACCCGGCGTCACAACCGCTGAACTTGATCGAATTGCCTTTGAATTTGCGCGCGACAACAACGCGGTGCCAGCGACATTGAACTATCGCGGCTATCGCCATTCTGTTTGTACGAGCATCAACCACGTGGTTTGTCACGGCATTCCAAACGAGAAGCCCCTCAAAAGCGGTGATATCATCAACATTGATATTACGCTGATTGTCGATGGCTGGCACGGCGACACTAGCCGCATGTATCCAATTGGCGACATCTCAAGAAAAGCTGAACGCCTAATAGAAGTTACTTACGAAAGCCTCGAACGCGCGCTCGAAGTCGCACGCCCGGGCCAAACAACAGGCGACATTGGTGCAGCCATTCAGACTTTTGCCGAAGGCGAGCGCACATCTGTTGTACGTGACTTTGTTGGTCACGGATTGGGACGTTTGTTCCATGATGAGCCAAACATCATGCATTTCGGCACGCCGGGCACCGGCCCAGAGCTAAAACCGGGCATGATTTTCACCATTGAGCCGATGATCAATTTGGGTCGTCCCCATGTGAAAGTGCTGTCCGATGGCTGGACAGCGGTCACGCGAGATAGAACCCTCTCCGCCCAGTGTGAACATTCCATTGGCATTACCGAGCATGGTTGTGAAATCTTCACACAAAGCCCCGCTGGCCTGTTCAACCCACTAGCTGCGCGGCGCTAATGGCGAGCGCCGATCAGAAAGACGGCGCAATTAGCGCCAAGAACTCTGACAGCAAGCGCCCGCACTATCACGGGCATCGCGAAAGGCTGCGCGAACGATTTAGCGCGGCGGGCCCTGATAGTCTGCAAGACTACGAACTGCTTGAGTTATTGCTCTTCAGAATATTGCCAAGACGTGACACGAAACCCATCGCCAAAGCGATGATCGATCGTTTCGGCAGTTTCGCTGAAGCAATTTCCGCATCACCAAAGCTGCTGCAAGAAATCGACGGCCTCGGACCAACGGCGGTAACCGATCTCAAGGTTATCCTTGCCGCCTCGCAGCGCTTTTCAAGAGCCAAAATATCTGATCGACCGACTTTGGGATCGTGGAATGAGTTGCTCGATTATTGTCACGCGCAAATGGCGTTCGAGGATAAAGAGCAGTTCCGCATCTTGTTCTTAGATAAGAAAAACAAGTTGATCGCAGACGAAGTGCAACAAATTGGCACTGTAGATCATACGCCAGTTTACCCGCGCGAGGTCATCAAGCGCTCTTTAGAACTTTCTGCAACAGCGTTGATTTTGCTACACAATCACCCGTCAGGAGATTCAACGCCATCACACGCTGATATTCAGATGACGCGTGCCATCGACGAGATTGCCAAGCCGCTTGGCATCACCGTGCATGATCACATCATCATTGCGAAAGATGGACACACCTCAATGCGCGCGCGCAATCTCTTTTAGATTTACGTGCGCAACACTGGCGGCAAAAATCCGCGAATGGATTTGTAAAAGCCAAATAGCTTTTTGTTGTGCTTGACGGTGCGCTTCAGATATTCCAAAGACGACTGCACGGAGAAGAATATCCAGCCAACGGCTGTGCGCGGTACAAACCGATTGCAAACGGGTTGCAGATCGTTGCACCAGCGGCGTTTTTCCTCGCTCGCACCGATGCCAATATCGACGTTATCGACGCCATGTTGATCGAAAGCAACTTTGAAGGTCTCCAACAAACATTGGTGACCTGGCGATCCGGGCATCACCTCTTCATCATCGCTCATCGTAGAGATCAGCATGAAAAGGTCGCCATTTTGCTGCACACAGTAGCGCGCACCAATCATCTCGCCGTCGAGCATGAGCGCATAAATGACGGGTTTTGCGTCGCCAGGCGCGTCAAAAGCTTTTAGATAAAAATCTTGCACTTCTTGCGTTTCAAATGGGTTCTCGATCCCCAAAACCTCGAACCGACGTTTATTCAGCTCAAACATTTTGGCCAATACGGGCTTGGCATTTTGTTTGTCTTCAATCCGTTGAAGTTGAACCTCGCCCAGCGCATCTAGCTTTTGGCGATGCTGCTTATCACGCTTCCGGCGTTTGCGGTCGCGGCGCGACTTATCAATCTCGTCCCAGCTATCAAACCGCGCACGATAGATTTTGTCGCAAACAGGACGTTTGCCCATGCCTTCAAGCGTTTCAAACCGTACACCCTCGCCCGTCGGAACTGATGGCAGGTAAACAGCATCTGCTGGCGGCAATGCACGTACAACGCCTTGCCAAAATTCAAGCCGTTCATCCTCTGATAGCTCTGCAAAAGCCGCTTCATTGATCAATGCACCATTGCAGGCCACATGTGAGCCCAAGAACCAAGTGAGAATGCTGGCGCCAAATCGTTTCGTGCGGTGCAATGGCAACAATGCCATTGTTTGCTTGCCAAGATATGCCTTGAGGTAGAACTGATCTTTCGGCGCAATTTTGTTGGCGAAGACCCAATTCTTTACGAAGTCAAACGATTGGCCTGGTGAGTGAATACCGCGCCCTTCCAACTCGCGCCAAGTGGTTTCCACGTCCGTGATGTTTGACGTCACGGTAAACATGGGTTGCCGGCTACGGTCGGTTTCACCCGAAGGCGAATGTTGCGTCATCGTTTTCTTTGACTTAGCCAAAATCACAAATTGGTCCCTGAAAAACAGTTGGGACCACCTTCAAACAAATTTCTTAATTGTGAGGAAAAACTAACAAATTCTGACGCGAAGTCGGCAAAGACTTAGGATCAAGGTTAATGTCACCCAAATGTTTGCAAAACAGGGAACGTTTCAAGCAGCCAAAAGCTGATCCGAGTGAAGTCGCCCGTTAAGAACAAGATGCCTGTAATGATGAGGAATACACCCATCACCTTTTCTACCAACCCTAGGTGTTTTTTGAAGTTCTTGAAGAATGTCATGAAAGGACGGACAGCCAGCGCTGCGATGAAAAATGGCACGCCCAATCCTGCGGAATACACCGCCAACAATCCAGCGCCCTGCCATGCTGTTTCCGAACTCGCTGCAACGGGCAAAATCGCCGCCAATATTGGCCCAATGCAAGGCGTCCAACCCAGCGCGAAGGCCAACCCAAGCAGATAGCCTCCTACCGGACCAGAAGCCTTTGACGGGCCCTCAAATTTGGCTTGGCGATACAGTAACGCAATCTTGAAAATACCGAGGAAATGCAGACCCATCACAATGATGACCACACCAGCAAGCTGGGTCAGCCAAGAGAGAGATGAACGCAACAATTCGCCAAACAGCGTTGCGGAAGCGCCGAGCCCGACAAAAATTGTCGAAAAGCCAAGAATGAAGAACAACGAAGTGATGACAGTACGCCACCAAGCAGCAGAACCGGTCGACCCATCCTTTTGCAATTCCTCAAAGGTCGTCCCCCCCATATAGCTGAGATAGGGCGGCACAAGCGGCAGCACGCAAGGCGAAAGAAAACTCAAAATGCCTGCGCCAAAGACGATGGGAATGCTCAAATCGACCATAATGACTCCGTTCCGTCGCCACAGATGCCCTAATGAAACGAGATAAGCAAGCACCTCACTGTCGCACTCAACCGAATGTGATTTTTGGTGAGAAACCAACAAACGGCTGAATATTGCGGAAATTCGCCCTTCAGCCAATTGGCAGCTGCGGTTTCATGTGCTACGCCGCGCGCAAACGTCACCAAATGACTAACGGAAACGTGCCATGGCCGATCTACCGATCAAAATCGCCCCTTCAATTTTGTCTGCTGACTTTGCGCGATTGGGCGAAGAAGTGAAAGCGATCGACGATGCAGGCTGTGAGTGGGTGCATGTTGACGTGATGGACGGCCACTTTGTGCCGAACATTACAATCGGCCCAATGATTGTTGAGGCGATCCGTCCTGTGACGAAAAAAGTGCTTGATGTGCATCTGATGATTTCACCGGCAGATACGTATTTGGAAGCGTTTGCGAAGGCGGGCTCAGACATCATCACTGTTCACGCGGAGGCCGGGCCACACCTAGACCGTTCTCTCCAGGCCATCAAAAACCTTGGCAAAAAAGCAGGTGTTTCGCTTAACCCATCAACACCAGTGTCCGCGATCGAAAACGTAATTGACCGGCTGGATCTTGTGCTGATCATGAGTGTGAACCCTGGTTTTGGTGGCCAAGCCTTTATCCCTCAAGCAATTGAAAAGATCCGCCAGGCCAAAGCCCTTGTTGGCGATCGACCAATTGACATCGAAGTCGATGGCGGCGTTACGGAACACAATGCGGCAGAGATTGCCGCAGCAGGCGCAAACGCGTTGGTGGCCGGTTCAGCTGTATACAAGGGCAACGACCCGACAACATACGGGCCGCGGATGGACGCCATCCGAAACGCAGCGCTTTCGGGTCGCGGATAAGGCTTTATAAATTGAGCACGGCATCCAAAACAAGAAACGCGCTCTTTCTGATCTTCTTCACGCAGCCAATTGTGCTGGGCGCATGGTTGCCTCGCATTCCTGAAGTGCAAGAAAAGCTTGCACTTTCCCCATCTGAACTTGCATTGGCGCTGATTGGGGCACCCATTGGCACCTTGCTTTCACTTTTGTTTGCGGGACGCATTGGCGATGCCCTCGGCGCAAAAAAGACAATGGCGATCTTTTACCCGTTGTTTTTCTTGGCGATGCTGGCGCCGTTTATCGCACCTAGCCAACTCACTTTAGCGATTGCACTCGCTGCAGTCGGTTCATCCATTTCCATTTTGGAACTTGGAATGAACATCGCTGCTGACGAAGTTGAAAAACAATTTGATCAATTGGTGATGAGCAAAGCCCATGGTCTTTGGAGCCTCGGCCTTATGACAGGTACGCTTGTGGGCTCAGGCGCAGCAGGTGCAAGCATTTCCCCCCTTTGGGCAGGAGTGTTGCTGAGCATTGTGTTTTTGCCAGCTGGGTATCTTGCCCTTAGGCGTTTGGAAATCGCACAACATCAACCGGCGGAAAAGAGAGAAAAGTCAGGCTTTTCGTTCCCGCATCCAGTTTTGCTGGGTATCTGCGCCTTCACATTTGGTACCACCCTCACCGAGGGCGCAGTCGCCGATTGGGCCGCGATATTTATGCGTGATGCACTCGAGGCCGGACCTGGTCTAACCGGACTGTCAGTCACCGCCTTTACGCTGATTGTCGCTCTTGCGCGGCTATCCGGTGATCACTTTCGTAAATTGGTCCCTGTCCACATTCTGGCGGCAGGTCTCGCCGCAGTGGGCCTATTGGGCGTTGCGACAATCTATTTCGCTCAGAGCTACGTCATCGCGTTGTTTGGGTTTGCCCTTATCGGCCTCGGCGCGTCGCTCGCTTTCCCGTTAGCCGTAAGCGCTGCAGCTAAGGCACCCGGTCGTTCTTCGGCAAGCAACGTGGCGACATTGTCCTTTTTGGCGCTCACTGGCTTTCTGGTCGGCCCGGTTTCCATCGGCTTTATCACAGAAGCCACAAGCATTCGCACCGGCCTTTTGGTCCTTGCACCAATGTTTTTTATCAGCGCAGTTTTTGCCATTGCGCTTAAACCACAATCCTCCCCAAAGTCCGCAACGGAAAGTCTAGCAACATGATCCCTCGTTATTCCCGAGAGCAAATGACCTCAATCTGGTCACCTGAATCCAAATTCAAGATTTGGTTCGATATCGAAGCCCACGCTGCAAGCGCTCAGGTGACACAAGGCGTTGTGCCACAAGAAGCCGCTGACGTTATTTGGGCCAAAGGCAAAGACGCACAATTTGATGTTGAGCGCATCGATGAGATCGAGCGTGAAGTTAAGCACGATGTGATCGCGTTTTTGACACACCTCGCGGAAATTGTTGGTCCAGAGGCACGCTTCGTGCATCAAGGCATGACGTCGTCTGACGTTTTGGACACATGCTTTAACGTGCAACTGGTCAAAGCAACTGATCTGCTTTTGGAAGATATGGACAAACTGCTCGCAGCCATCAAAAAGCGCGCAGAAGAGCACAAAGATACCATCACTATTGGTCGCAGCCACGGCATTCACGCCGAGCCAACAACCTTCGGCGTAAAATTGGCGCAAGCCTATGCAGAGTTTGATCGTTGTAAGAAACGCCTGCAAAACGCCCGCGAAGAAATCGCCACATGCGCAATTTCCGGCGCGGTCGGCACTTTCGCCAATATTGATCCAAGCGTTGAAGAGTATGTTGCAGAGCAAATGGGCTTGGTGTCCGAGCCAGTTTCAACGCAGGTTATCCCGCGTGACCGCCACGCGATGTACTTCGCAACGCTCGGCGTTATTGCCTCTTCAATCGAACGTCTAGCTGTCGAAGTTCGCCACCTGCAGCGTACTGAGGTTTTGGAAGCTGAAGAGTTTTTCTCTAAGGGTCAAAAAGGCTCATCAGCAATGCCGCATAAGCGTAATCCAATTCTAACGGAAAACCTCACCGGTCTTGCGCGTATCGTACGTAGTGCGGTGACACCGGCAATGGAGAACGTGGCGCTTTGGCACGAGCGCGATATTTCCCACTCATCCGTTGAACGTATGATCGGACCAGACGCAACAGTTACTTTGGACTTTGCGCTTGTACGTTTGACCAACGTGGTTGAGAATTTGGTGGTTTATCCTGAAAACATGAAAGCGAACATGGACAAGCTTGGTGGCTTGCACAATTCGCAGCGCGTGCTTCTGGCGCTGACACAAGCCGGTCTTTCTCGTGAAGACAGCTACCGCGCCGTCCAGCGCAACGCGATGAAAGTTTGGCGTGGCGAAGGCGACTTCGCAACATTCCTCAAAGCCGACGAAGAAGTTGCGGGCGCACTAACTGACGCGCAAATCGACGATATGTTTGATGATGCTTACCACCTCAAACACGTCGACACGATTTTCAACCGGGTATTTGGCGACGCCTAATCGCTGATTGACCACATATCTGAATAATGAAAAGGTGGGGCAACCCACCTTTTTCTTTGGGCAAAATTCACCATGCCGATTCGTGACATTTTTCTGGCCATTCTTGTGGTCGCCATTTGGGGCTACAATTTTGTCGTCATCAAACTTGGCGTTGAAGAAATGCCGCCCTTGCTGCTCACAGCGCTCAGATATTTGTTTGCGGCATTTCCGCTTATCTTTTTCATCAAGCGCCCTGCAACCGGTTGGGGCAATATCATCGGATATGGGGTTAGCCTTGGCGTTTTGATGTTTGGCTTGTTGTTTGTCGGCATGAAATTGGGCGTCAATGCTTCAATGTCTTCCATCATTCCGCAGCTACAAGTGTTTTTCACCATGGGGTTTGCTGCACTGCTGCTCGGCGAGAAACCGAAGCGCTGGCAGATTATTGGCGCGGTGATTGCCTTTTCCGGCATTGCGATAATGGGCGGCGAGCGATTTGGCGGCTCTGCCTTTTTGCCATTCATGCTGTTGGTCATCGGCGCAGTTTTCTGGGGTTTGGCGAATGTGATCGCCAAAAAGGCCGGGCAAATCGACATGTTTGCTTATACGATTTGGACCAGCATTGTCCCCGTGATCCCGCTTTTGGCAATGTCTTGGATGTTTGAAGACCGCACAGCAATCATAAGCACATTCACAAACCCGACCGCCCTCGGTATCAGCGCTGTGCTTTATCAGGCCTTTTTGGCCACCATTGTCGGGTTTGCCTTGTGGAACCAGCTCCTCAAAAAACATCCAGCAAGTTTGGTCGCACCATTTTCGCTTTTGGTGCCGATCTTCGGTGTAGTTTCCGGTGTCCTGTTTTTGGGTGAAAGCCCGCCATAGTTGGCGGGCTAGTGATCTTCATCGGCCTCGCCATCAATGTCTTTGGCGGGCGCTTTTCACGTTGGAAAACCCTGCGGTCCTAGGCAGCACGTTTTTCAAACGTCCCCATAATGTCGGGCCAACCCGTTGCAGCAGCCAAGCTGGCGCGAACGTCGTTCGCCGCATCACCATATCGCTCAAGTTTTGAATGCTCTAGGCGGACAAGCGTGCCCGCACCTTCTGGCTCAAAAGTCACCAACACTTCGGTGTAGTTTTCAGGATCAAACTCCCACTTCGCGTCGAGGTGCCATGCCAATAGAAGGGATTTTCCCGTTTCGAATTCGAGCACCCGCCCCCAATCGCATTCTGTTGACCCACAAACTTCGTAAAAGCGCCCATCCTTTTTTAATTCGATAATGAGGTCCGTACGCGGCTCCTCACCAATCGAATGCCCCATGGGCCAAAAGGAATGAATTTCTTCTACAAAGAACCGAAATGCATCCTCAGGCGACTTTTTTGTTCGGTTTTCAACCACTACAGGTTCAATCATTCTTGTTCTCCTCCTCTTCATCGGCAGCAATGGCAAAACTCTCTAGCGCCTCGCTCCAATATTCATCTAACCAGCGGCGCAACGATGCTAACCCAGCAGGCTGTGCCCGGTAGAAACGTTGCCTACCCTTAAGCACCACGCTGACCAGTTTGGCGTCATGCAACACCTTCAAATGCTGGGAGACAGCGGGTCTTGAAACGGGCAACTGATCCGCAATTGCTTGCACACTTTTGCCCTTCCCAGCCGCCAACTGAAACACGGCACGGCGCGTCGGGTCGGCCAACGCCACCCACTTTTGGTCAAACTCTGGATCTGATTTTATGTAAGTCATAACTTACCGTAAGTGATCACTTACTGATAAGTCAAGAACTTTTTCTTGCATCGCAATTAAGAATTGTGCACCAAGATGTTATGAAGATTTCCGAAGCAGATATTTTGGTCATACCCGGCTTTCAAGGCTCACCTGAAGGCCATTGGCAGCATGGTTGGGCGCAAAAAATGCCTACTGCTCGAATGGTAAAACAGAATGATTGGGACAAACCCGTTCTTGATGAATGGGTAAATGCAGTCCACCAGCAAATTCTGTTGTCGACGCGGCCAGTCGTCTTGGTCGGCCACTCGCTGGGTGTCACCACTATCGCGCACGTGGCGCAGAAATTGACAGATACCAAAGTGATTGGTGGCTTTCTGGTCGTGCCACCGGACTTGGAACAAGATAACCAGCCGGACGAAGTCAAATCCTTTGCACCAACGCCAATGGATCCGCTTCCGTTTCCTTCTACCTACATTGCGTCATCAAACGACCCGTTCTGCTCCATTGAAGCAGCGGCAGCCATGGCCAGCGCCTGGGGATCAGCGTTTAACAATGCGGGCGAACTTGGCCACGTCAATCGAACATCAGGCTTTGGGGCGTGGCCCGAGGGCCTAATGGCATTCGCCAACCTAATGAAACGCCTCTAATTGATTTTGACCGGCCACTCTGTGTGGTGGCCATCAATCACAAATTTGTGGCTATGGGTCACGGCATCATGCTTGTGCGGATGTTTGTGCGGCTCTGGCCCTTCCCAACCCTCATGTTCATGCTGGTGGTGGTCACCATGGAAATGCACATGATCATGATAAAGCGCTTCGTGCTGATGCTCGATTTCCTCAGGATCATCCGTTGTCCAGATTTGCTGCGATGCAAACATTGCAATCAGCGCCAAAATGCCAAAACTTAAAAACGCGGTCTGGAATCCAAATGCATTCGCCAAATAGCCTGCCAGCGGATAGCACAACAACCAACAAGCATGACTAAGCGTAAATTGTGCCGCAAAAAGCTTTGGCAAGTCGACGTCTCTCGCCGAGCGCCGCAAAACCCGCCCTGCTGGCGTTTGCACTAAAGAGTAGCCAATCCCCATTGCGAACCAAACCGCCAAGAGGATTTCAAACTGCCCGACATATGCACCCAAAAGCAGCGTTATGCCTAAAAGCCAACCGCCCCGCCGCATAATGGCCTGATCGCCCAATCTGGCGACCAGTCGCGGTATCATAAGCGCAGCAATTAGTGATCCCGCACCAAAAGCCCCCATCGCAACGGCGACCATGGTTTCATCGCCGCCAAATTGAGCCCGCACCAAAACAACTGTGTTGACGATCACCATCGCGCCAGCCGCAGCAACGGCCAAAAACATCGCCAACATGCCGACAAGTCTTGGAGTTTTTCGATAAATCTGAAAGCCGTGGGCAATTCTTTCGCGTGCAGAAAGCTGAACCGTATCATCGATTTTGGCAGCAGGAATAATCGCTATGGCGACCAACGCAGCCGACACAATAAATGCGACGGCGTTGAAAACAAAGAACACATCAAACGAAACATAAAGAAGCAACGCAGCAGCGATGGTTGGGCTCAAGAGGTTTTCGAGATCATAGGCCAATCGCGCAAAACTAAGTGCTTTTGTGTAGTCTTCCTCATCATCAAACAGTTGCGGGATAATCGACTGGAAAACCGGCGTAAAACCCGCAGAGCAAGAATTGAGCACAAATATCAGCACATAGATCTGCCACTCTGCATTGACGAATGGCAAGCCGAGCACACAGGCCGCCCGCGCCACATCAAGAGCGATGAGAACAGACTTGCGTTGTTGCGGCAAGATAAGCCCGCCAACTGCTGGCGCGACAAATATGTAAGCGATCATTTTGATGGCCAGTGCCGTGCCCAAAACGATACCAGCGCGATCTCCCGCTAACTCAAAAGCCAAGAGCGCCAGCGCAATTGTTGTCAGCCCCGTACCGGCAAGCGCAATCAATTGCGCGCCAAACAGTTTGCGAAAACTCGGATTACTCAGAATTGAACTTTTGTTGTTCATGGGCCCCTCTTCCTTACGAGGCAATTCACCACAACTCATTTCCCAAGGCAAAGAAAAACGGCCCCAGAAATCTGAGGCCGTTCAATCTGTTTTGGAAAACCCAGCGACGCTTAGTTTTCTGGCGCAAATTCCGCTGCAACTTGAGCGTAAAGCTCTTTCATTTTCGCGCGAAGGTCGTCATCAGAAATTGAAACGCCTTTCGCGTCGAAGTCTGCGCGAACTTTACGGAATACGTCTTCATCGCCCAGCTCTTCAAAATCAGACGCAATCACTTCTTTCGCATATGCGTCTACTTCTGATGCTGCTGTGATGCCCATTTGCTCTGCAGCCCATTGGCCCAAAAACTTGTTGCGGCGTGCTTCAATTTTGAACTTTGTCGCTTCGTCATGCGCAAACTTTGCTTCAGCTGCCTTTTCGCGATCGTCAAATCCGGACATCTATTCGTCTCCATTTCAAATCAAAAGAGTGTCTCACTCAGTTACCAACGAGATAGTGCCAATATGTGAATAAATCAACGCAACTTTCGCCAGTTTCGCCAA
>CAJXLH010000065.1 GCA_913055925.1 uncultured Maritalea sp.
TCATGTCGCTGCACCCTAGCGTTTACGGCAAGATGCTTAAGAAGCAAATTGGTGAGAGCTTGGCAGAATGCTGGTTGCTCAACACTGGTTGGACCGGCGGTCCATACGGCGTTGGCGAACGTATCTCGATCAAAGACACACGTACTTTGTTGTCCAGCGCCTTGTCTGGCGAGTTGGTGAACACGCCAATGCGCGTTGATCCGATCTTTGGATTTGAAGTGCCGACAATGGTTGACGGTATTGACGCGACATTGCTTGAACCGCGCACAAGCTGGGAAGATGTCGCTGCATATGACAAGCAAGCTGAAAAGCTTGTTACCTTGTTTGAAGAAAACTTCGCAAAATTCGGTGCCACTGCACAGGAACTCGCCAATGCGGGCCCTAAACTGAGTGACGCCGCCTAAAGCTTAGAACGGCATGATGTTCTATCCTCCCAAATGGCCTCGGATTTTCCGGGGCCATTTCTTTGTCGACTAGAATAAACACTTCTGCTAACTTCTTTGAAAACTTGATAAATTTGGGCGTCACGGCGCAAAAATGTACTTAATTATGCGTATTTTTACTTCAGCCGATTGGGCATTTGGTATCCTTTGGGGCACTGCAACCGGTTCACTTCATTTTCTTGCAAGCGTATTTGTTCTTGATTTGGCGCCGGACTTTGTCTCAGTTGCCACACATGTTGGATTTTGGGCGGCTTGGAGCATTGTCGCGGCAATTGTCGTTGGCTTAAAACGCAATCCTGCATAGAATGTTTCATTCTCCCTTGACCCTTACGTGACGTGAGGGACTAGTAATGCTGCCTCAAGATAAGGTGGCAGCAAAATGATAAGCTACAAAGTAAAACAATTGGCGCAATTGGCGGGCGTTTCGGTGCGCACATTGCATCATTATGACCAAATCGGCTTGCTCTTACCCTCTCATGTTGGCGAAAACGGCTATCGCTATTATGAGCGGGCCGAACTGATGCGGCTTCAGGAGATTTTGTTCTTTAAAGAAATGGGCCTTAGCCTTTCGGAAATCGCAACTGCGCTCGAAAAATCTGACCTGGAACGTGCGGAACTCTTGAAAACGCACAAGGCAGCAATGGAACGACAGGCAGAACGTCAACGCCAGCTAATTGAAACGATTGACAAGACAATCGCTGAACTCACTGGAGCGAAAAAGATGGACGTTAAAGACCTTTACAAAGGATTTTCTGAAGAAACCCAACGCGAATATCAGCAATGGCTGATCGATAAATATGGTGCTGATATGCCCCAGCGGATCGAAGAAATGCGCCAAAAGCTAGAGGAAGATTTGAGCGGCGGAAAGGACCAGATTGTTGCTCAACGCATGGCTGAACTCGCCGACATTGAGGGTGCAATCGTCAGCACAATGCAGGACGGTATAGCCCCAGAGGCGCCGCAACTGGATGATGATTTAGCTCGACACAATAGTTGGGTTGGCCAATGGTGGGGCAAGACGCCAGATCAGGCGTCCTACATTGGATTGGCGGATATGTATCAGTCTCACCCTGATTTTGTGGCGCGGTACGAAGCGCTTGCGCCCGGGTTTTCGGACTTTTTGACGACAGCGATGAAAAGTTTCGCCGCGCGCAAGCTTAGCTAAGTTCTAACTTTCGATAATGATAAGCATAAAGCTCGGTTGAAAAGCCGAGCTCTTTGTATAGCGAAATCGCCCCATCATTTTCCGCAATGACTTGCAACGCAGCTTTAGTTGCGCCCAAAGATCGGGATTTGGCCAACAAGCTACCAACAAGACGCGCGGCACGTCCCTGTCGGCGGAATTGCGGTTTTGTTTCTACCGATTCGATGATGGCAATATTTTCAACAATGACCGCATAGGCAATGGCCGTTGGCACCTCATCCTCTTCGATCATGCCAAATAGGACGGGATAGCCTATCCCCAGCAGGGCTTGGCGGAATGGTAAGCGGTGTTGAGGTGAAAAGTGAGATCGATCCAGCGCAAAATCAAGCCAGTTTTCTTTCGGTTGCGCGGTTATCGTGACATCATTGTGCCACTCAAAATCCGCAATGTCTGGCGCCAGCAGGGTCAATGTACGCGTATCTGCTTCACCAAATCCCGATTGGTCCAAAAGCGGTTCTATTTCGCTGATCATTTCCGGGATGCGAAAGATCGTATCCTTCTTGAGCTCACTGTAGTGGGCAACCGCGACGTCCACCAATTTTGCATCAGCCGACGTGTGGTATTTCGTCGGGTTGACCGAATTGATGCGGCGTGAGGCTGTGCCTTCAGTACAATTAAACAGCCAACCATTGTGCTTGGTGCTGCTTTCTGCAGGCCACGCAGCAGCGCATGCCGCTTCCACTTTCCAGCACAAATCAAGGTCAGACATGTCTGCCTCCAACAAAGTTCAACTTGCTAACGCCCGCAGATTATAGCGGCGTATAAAAGATATGTGCGCCGATTGTCTTCACCGGCTGATAAGCCGAAGCCCAAGATGGCGAAACGCGCTTGGCGTGGTAAAATAGCGTGGTGTCCGGCAAAAGTTCGACAGACTTTTCGTTTTGATATTGTTTGAAAACGTGATTGGCGATCAGACCCGCCTTCACCCAACTCACACGTACAATACGGTTGCCATTGCCACCATTGTCGGACTTCCCGTCGCACGCAAATGAAAACTGGCAGCGGTTGGCTTTATGCGCATTTTGATAAACAACGCCGCACACCGTATTTGGATATTTGTGGTGCTTAACGCGATTGATGATCACTTGAGCAACCGCCCACTGACCCGCTTCTGGTTCACCGCGCGCTTCATGGTAGATGGCCTTGGTGAGGCAATCTTTTTCAGCGTCTGCTTGTTTGATTTTTTCTGCCGTCGGGGTGAATTGGGATTTAGCGTAGCTCGCTAGCAATTGTGGTGTGAGGTGGGTTGTTGCTTCTTGTGCAGAAGCCTGCAGCGCAGCCAAGAGCATAAGCGCAGCTGCCAACCCGAATTGCTTTAATAACTTCGCCACAAGCTAAATTCCCAAATTCCCCAACCCGACTGGCTGAGTGCAAACTAGCCATTGTTTTACCGTGAAGCTAGCGTGTTGTTAAGTCATGGTTAACCACATTTTTTCACATTTCGTTAATTGCTTGGATTTGGTGGCATTTGCGCATCATTTTTGCGACAAAAGATAACTTGAAGTTGCGCCAAGTCTTGGCAGAACGAGCGAACACTTCTATTTTGGATATTGTTGGCAATATGCCAATCTCGCCCTTATCGACCAATTGTCGTCGAGTTTTTGAAAAGGTTTGTCTTTATGTCGCTTGTTTCGCCAAGCCCTCCGCTGCGGGAACTTACGGGCCGCCAATGGCAATGGATCGGCGCTGGCTTTGCCATGACCTTTGCCTCCATGGGCGGGCAAACGCTTTTCATCGCGCAATTCAACAGCGATATTCGCGCCTTCTTCCAACTTACAGATGGGCAGTTTGCAGGGCTTTACACATTGGCGACGATTTTTAGCGCGGTTTTGATTGCGCTGATCGGTCAAGTAACTGACAAGTTTGCGCCGAGATTACTCGCGATTATTTGCACCATTGGCTTGGTGCTGATGGCGCTCGCCATGTCCATGGTCAATCATTGGCTTGTACTTTGTCTAGTGCTTTTTGGCTTAAGGTTTTTTGGTCAAGGCATGTTGCCGCATATCGCTCAAACCGCCATGGCGCGATGGTTTAATCGGTTCCGTGGCCGGGCGCTTGCGTTTTCGCAAATGGGCTACACCACAGGCGAAGCGATGCTGCCGTTTATTGTCACCAGCGCTCTGGTTGTTTTCACGTGGCGCGAAATTTGGGCCTTCAGCGCAGCTTTGATGCTATTTTTGTTGCTGCCGCTCATCTTTTTCCTTTTGCGCGATCCACCTGACGGAAAGAAAGCAAAGGCACGTGGCGAAGCGAACCCCGATGCCACATCAGACGCGCAATTGACCGGCGCCGAATGGAGCCGTTCCAAAGTTCTGCATGACCCGTTGTTCTATGCTTTGGTTTTTGGTGCAATGACGCTGCCTGCGTTAGCAACGATCTATTTCTTCCATCAAGCGCATTTGGTCGGCGTAAAGGGATGGTCCGTCACCACTTACACGGCATGGTTCCCTATCATGTCGGTAACTGGGGTCAGTGTTTCGATACTCACGGGCTTCCTCGTTGATCGGTTCGCGGCATTCAGGCTATTGCCATTCATGTATGTGCCGATTGGCATTGCGTGTCTCATCATGGCGACACAATCGAATGTGTGGGCGATCCCACTATTCTTGCTTGTTCTCGCGATTGGCAGTGGCATGGCCCCATCAATCTTTGGCGCCCTATGGGCCGAGATGTACGGCACTACGCATATTGGCGCTGTGCGATCACTGGCCATCGCGGTCATGGTTTTTGCATCTGCCGCAGGGCCCGGCATTGCTGGTGCGCTGATTGATCTCAATATCAATTTGGTGACACAAAGCTGGTTCAACGCCGCTTATTGCTTTGCCATCACCGGGCTTTATCTTATCTTGCAAAACCGCATGACCAACAGAAAGCTGCAGCTAGGCTAACAGATGTCATTTTCGATTGTTGAACTTGAACCTGACAACGGCCACGTCCTGAATAATGTGGCCGAAGACGTGTTTGATTATGCAATCGACCCAGATCTGTTGGAGACTTACTTAAGCCAATCAACGCACAAAATGTTCATTGCTGTGATCGATGACATAGTAGTGGGTCAAGTGCGCGGCATTATCCACTTTCAGCCCGACGAACCAGCACATCTATACATCGACAATTTGGGTGTCGCACCAACCGCCAAGCGCCAAGGCATTGCCAGCGCGTTGTTCAACGCGCTGATTGAATGGGGCCAACACAATGAGTGCAAAGGCTATTGGGTCGCAACCGAATGCGACAATGACGAAGGTAATGGCTTTTATGAAAGTTTGGGACTAACGCCCCAGCAGATGTATTTTTACGAAGGCGAAAACTAACGGGCAGCCCCGCGCGCGAACAGATAACGCAAACCAGCAACTAGTAGGCAAATGAGCCCGAACGTTAGAAGAATGAATGCCAGTGGCAAAAAGAAGCTTTCTTGCAGCACGCCGTCTTCATTCAATCCATTGTAAAATATGCGCTCGGCTATGCCAGAGGCCAAACCTAGCGCAACAAACATGACACCTAAAGCAACAAAGAGTTTTTGCATTTTGCACCCGACAATGTTTCGATGCAAACGTTCAATCAAAAATGTGTTGGTTTTTTGACCCTGTCGTTGGTTCAAAAATACTTGAGTGCTTGATTATCAGCCGATGGCCTCAGCGATCTTGCGCATGTGGCGCATATCTGTGCCGCAACAGCCGCCAAAAATCTTGAAGTGTGGCTGCTTGTTTTTAATCATGCCCAAATAGACCGCCAACTCGTCTGGATCGCCATCATCCAGCACGGTGGCGTTATCAAGTTCTTCGTGCGAACAACGCGATGCATTTACGACAACGCCTGCTAATCGCTCTAGCCAAGGCCCACCATCAAAGTTTGGCAGGAAATGTTCCGGGTGTGCGCAATTGATCATGAAATATTCGGCAAACTGGTCCGTCGCGGCATCAACCGCATCAAGCGCCTCGCCAAGCGGCATCCCGGTTGGCAATAACCCATCTGTCTCGACAGTGAACGATACCGCCACCGGCAATAAGTGTTTTTGCGCGGCGCGAATGATGCCGATTGCTTCCTCTGGGTAACCAATTGTAAACGCGCTCACAATATCGGGCCTTTCAGCCGCAAAAGAAGCCATTTGTTGCGCGTGATATTGTTTGGCTTCCTCGTCATCCATTTGCAACTCGGGGCGGTAGCCATCACCACGAGGCCCCACTTGCCCGCTAATGAGAATGGGGACATCCCCCACTTCATCGCTTACAGATCGCGCAAAGCGTACCGACTGCTGACAAATATCATCAAGTTGTTTTGGGCCATAACCAAGCTTTGCCGCCCGATCCTTATTGGCCACCCAAGAGACCGTTTCAAACGTCACTCCGCACCCAAAGGTGCGCGCGACTTCAACTTGCTCAAGATAAGACTGCCGCAACATTTCGCGGCCCTCGTCCGTTTCAAGCAAGGGAAAGGTGGCAAACCCCGGCAAATCGACATTCTTATTGAAGATTAGTTCGGTCTCAATGCCCGTGTAACAAAGGAATGGACGACCAAACTTCGTCAATACGCCCATTAGTGCGCATCATTCCAATTGTCGGCGGCACGTGCGTCGACTTGTAACGGCACCGACAAAGAAATGGCGGGCATTGGCGCATCAATCATCACCTTAGAGATGATCGGGATCGCGCTATCTGCTTCGCCCTCCGGCACTTCGAAAATCAGTTCGTCATGCACTTGCAAAAGCATATCGGCTGGCACATTTTCGCGGCGCAATACCTCTTCCATTTGGATCATAGCGCGGCGGATAATGTCCGCTGCGGACCCTTGTATCGGTGCGTTGATGGCGGCGCGTTCGTAGAACGCGCGGTGGCCAGCGTTCTTTGTATTGATCTCAGGGAAGAAGGCTTTGCGGCCAAAAATCGTCGCCACATATCCGTTGTCGTGGACGAACTTTTTGGTTTCTTCCATATAGTCCTTGATACCGGGGAACCGTTCAAAATAGGTTTTGATATAATCGCCTGCTTCTGAACGTGAAATACCCAACTGGTTGGCCAAACCGAAGGCTGAGATGCCGTAAATGATGCCGAAGTTGATGGCCTTGGCGCGGCGGCGCACCATCGGGTCCATGCCTTCGATTGGCGTATCGAACATTTCAGACGCGGTCATGGCGTGAATGTCGAGACCATCTTCAAATGCTTTTTTCAACTCCGGTATGTCTGCAATATGCGCCAACACCCGAAGTTCGATTTGGCTATAGTCAGCCGAAATGAGTTTCTTGCCCTCTTCGGCCACAAACGCTGTGCGAATTTTACGCCCATCTTCTGTCCGCACCGGAATGTTTTGCAAGTTCGGATCTGATGATGAAAGCCTGCCCGTGGCCACAGCCGCCTGCGCATAGGAAGTGTGCACGCGCCCTGTTTCTGGGTTGATAAATTCTGGCAACGCATCTGTGTACGTTGACTTGAGTTTTGAAAGGCCGCGCCATTCCAAAATCTTCTTGGCCAAATCGTTGCCTTCGACCGCCAAGTCTTCCAACACGCCCGCACCTGTTTGCCAAGCGCCGGTTTTGGTTTTTTTGCCGCCGGGCAAACTCATTTTGTCAAACAAGATTTCGCCCAATTGTTTTGGCGATCCAACATTGAATTTCTCACCGGCAAGCTCATGAATTTCGGCTTCCAGACCTGCTGCGCGTTGGGCAAAATCGCCCGACAGGCGCGCTAAAATTTGCCGATCAACTTTGATGCCGCGCGCCTCCATACGCGCCAACACCGGCACCAATGGACGTTCAATCGTTTCATAAAGCGTCACCGCTTTTCGCGCGGCCAAACGTGGTTTCAGAACTTTCCAAAGCCTTAGCGTGATGTCGGCATCTTCAGCAGCATACTTTGCTGCGTCTTCGATTGGAATTTGGTCAAACGTTTTTTGTTTTTTGCCGGTGCCTGCCAGATCAGTGAACTTGATCGGCTTATGGTCCAGCCAGTGTTCTGAAAGCGCATCCATGCCATTATTGCGCGCGCCATCTGTGGCGTAAGACATGAGCATAGTGTCGTCGATTGGGTTCATAACGATGCCATAGCGCATCAACAAACCCATATCATACTTCATGTTTTGCCCGATTTTAAGGATCGAACGATCTTCCAACAATGGTTTCAAGCGTTCAATAACGACACCGGTTTCCAGCTGGTCTGGCGCCAAACCGCCGCCCAACAAATCGTCTTCGCCCGACTTATGGATGAGCGGAATATAGCAGCCGTTTCCCACCTCAGTGGAAAGGCAAATGCCCACCAAATCGGCTTGCTGATTATCTAGGCCCGTGGTTTCTGTATCAATCGCCACATAGCCCTTGGATTTGATTGCTGCAATCCAAGCATCAAGCGCTTCTACCGTTCGCACAATTTCATAATTGTCGTGATTGACCTCGAGCCCTGTCAGTTCGAGCGCGACTTTTTCCGCCAATGTTTGAGGTGTATGTGCGCCACCTACGGCAACAGTTTCAACGGCCGCCTCTGCCACATCAGCCGCATGTGTCTCATCAGCTTCAATTTCATCTGGATTTGCGTCCAGTTCCGCCGCCACCCGTTTGGTGATGGTTGAAAACTCCATCGCCTTTAGGAATGGAATGACTGTACCCGCAGCGATAGGCTGACGTTCAAATTCGTCCAACGAAACCTCAACCGGCACGTCGGTTTTAAGCGTTACAAGATCTCGAGAGATTCGCGCTTGATCCGCAAATTCGATCAAGTTTTCGCGGCGCTTGTTCTGTTTGATTTCGCCTGCGCGTTCCAAGAGCGTGTCGAGATTTCCATATTCGGCAATCAGTTGCGCCGCCGTTTTAATACCAATACCCGGCACACCCGGCACATTGTCTACGCTATCGCCGGCAAGTGATTGCACATCGATCACTTTGTCGGGGCCAACGCCGAACTTTTCGACAACTTCCTCAGTACCAATCCAACGGTTTTTCATCGTGTCGAGCATTGAGATTTTGTCGGACACGAGCTGCATCAAATCTTTGTCGGACGACACAATGGTCACATTCATGCCTTTGGCTTCTGCCTGACGCGCATAGGTCGCGATCAAATCATCGGCTTCAAACCCTTCTTGTTCCACCGATGAGATGGAAAATGCGCGAGTAGCCGCGCGGGTCAACGGAAACTGAGGGCGCAAATCTTCCGGTGCAGGTGGGCGATGCGCTTTATATTCTGGATAAAAATCGTTCCGAAAGCTTTTGCCGGAATGATCGAAAATCACCGCCATGTGAGTTGGCGATTCTAGCTCTTCGGCTTCAAAATCAAGGGTGAGCTTATAAAGCATGTTGCAAAAGCCGGACACGGCACCAACAGGCAATCCGTCAGACTTGCGCGAAAGCGGCGGCAAGGCGTGATACGCGCGGAAAATATATGTTGATCCGTCAACCAGCAACAAGTGCATGAAATGTTCCCTCATCTCGGTTTGGCGAAATGAATCAGCGCCAAATTGTTCTGAATGACAATTCTAGTTGGATGAGGACAATGGGTCTATGCCGGATTTCGGCCGTGACCAAAAACGGGTGCGGACAAACACCTAAATCAGTGATTGGATGGTCTTCACAATCTCGCTAACGGGCATTTCGCCATCAACAATCACGACGTCAGTTTCGCTTGCCGCTGGAAACTCAAATGTCGCCAGTTGGCTATCCAAAAGGCTTGCGGGCATATAGTGATCTTTGCGTTGTTGCATACGGGTTTGAAGCGTTTCGCGCGCCACGTCCAGCAAGATAAATTGACATCCTGGCGCGTTTTTTCGAAGTATATCCCGATAGGCTTTTTTGAGCGCTGAACAGGCAAAACATACGTCCCCTTTATGATTGTTTGCGGTCTGCCCGACAGTCTCTAGCCACCCCAGACGCATCTCGTCAGTCAGCGCAACGCCATTGCGCATTGCCTCTACATTTTCAGCCGGATGAAAGTCATCGGCGTCCAAAAAGACTGCACCGTTAGTCTTAGCCAAAGCAGCAGCAATCGTTGACTTGCCCGTTCCCGACACACCAATCACGAATACCACATTCCTGCTGCCCATAAATCTCACTCTCAGCACATTGAACTTATAAGGTGAGTATTGGTCCACTCCCTTCGGTTTGACTAGTCGCCTATGATCATTTGCGTCCGGTCACCATACATCCCTCATTTTTGGCAAATTTTCCATTGAGAAGCCGCAACGCTTGGTTTAAGTTCGCGCCTGTTCGCTTTGCCTGCAATAAGCAAAGCTTTGGCACCCGTAGCTCAGCTGGATAGAGCGCTGCCCTCCGAAGGCAGAGGCCACACGTTCGAATCGTGTCGGGTGCGCCAATCTTTTCAATGGGTTATTTCATTCCGAAATATGTCGGCGATGCAAAAAATAACCACATAGTAAACACCAGCAAATCGGACCTCGCACGAATTTCTGTTTTGGGCGGAAAGCGGACTTTCCTTGTACGCTTGGTGGCGCACGCTCCTCCCATGCAGCAACTTCACGGCGAATGAAACTACGTATTCGGTCTCCCTTTTTTCTCTGGCGTCACAATAGTGTTTTGTGCGGCTTGTATGATTTATTCATTCGAATGAATTTGAGCCGTTTGAAATGTCTAAATGGATAACCGTCAAAAACGCGATTGATGCAGAAATCGCCTCGGGGGTTCTTAAGCCGGGTGAACGATTGCCGACGGAGCCGCAGCTTGTGGCGCGATTTGGGGCGGGGCGTCATTCTATTCGCAAAGCGTTAGCGACCTTAGCCGTTGAAGGCAAAGTTCGTACGCATCAGGGTAGCGGCACCTATGTCGAGACGCGCGAGTTGATCAAATATGTGATCGGACGACGCACGCGATTTAATCAAAATTTGATCCAGCAAGGTCTGGCCCCTGGCGGTAAATTGCTCGACCACAGTCAATCTTCTGCATCGGAAAAAGTTGCGCGGGCCCTCGCTATCGAACCGGGTGATCCGGTTTATTGTTTGAGGCGCCTTAAGACCGCTGATGGGATCCCGGTCGCTTACGTGGTGGCGTATAAGCCAGCCAGGCTTTTTCCAGACTATATCAACCGTCGCGCTCAGTTTCGCACCGTCACCGAGACCTACAAGAGTTTTGGCATCGAAGATTATGTGCGTTCCGAAACAGCGCTTTATACACGTCAGGCGCGCTCTGACGAG